>NZ_JBNPJV010000082.1:0-94969 GCF_050312585.1 Pseudomonas sp. R19M | reverse complement strand
GACTGACTAATCCACCGCTATCGGGAGCAAGCCCCCTCCCACATGGGATCGAGTTTGTTTTGGCGAATGTCTTTATGCTCCCACCGCCTGCATCCGGCTTGATCTGAAATCCTTCGGCGACACCTCAAACTGCTTCTTGAACGATCGGCTGAAATGCGCCGAATCGGTAAAGCCCCACTTGTAGGCAATCGAGGTGATCGACTCGCTGCGCAGGAACGGGTTGGTCAAATCGTCCGCACTGCGCTTGAGCCGCGCCCGCTGGATATAACGGCAGACACTGTCATCCTGTTCTTCAAACAACCGGTACAACTGGCGCACGGAAATGTTGAGCCGATTGGCCAGGCCGATCGGGCTCAGGCCCGGCTGGCTGAGTGACTCATCAATCACCTTCTGCACATAGCTGCGCAGGTTGTTGCCGTGCAGCGCCGCCACGCCTTCGCAGCACTCATCGCCCTGCTCCAGGGCCGAGCCCAGCAGCGAGACGAACGCCGCTTGCAACGCCTCGACTTCACCCCCGCCGTCTTCGCTGTCGTCCTTGCACAGTTGATCCATCAGCACGTGCAGCATGCGCCCACAGGCCTTGGTCGAGGAGATCTTGCCAAAGGCACGTGCATCACCGCCCACGTGTTTGCAGACCTCGGCGCGCGCGAGGGACAGCGAGGCATGTTCAATCAGGCCGAAGGGGGTGATTTCAATAGAGCCCACCGAATCCATCAGCAGCATCTCGCCGGGGGCCAGTTGCAGGGTCTGGCCGTTCTGGACGATTTGCGAGTAACCGCTGCGCTGGCTGACCAGGAAACACTCCTGGTCATTATCGTGGTCGGCGTGGTGCGCCGGGCGCGTGATCAGCCCAGCATTGGTGCGCAGGATGGCCAGGCCACGCGGCAGGTTATGGATCTCGCCGATGAACAGCGAGCGGTTGAAGGCCAGTTCGGTATCGAAGTGGCCGCACGCAGCGCGCAGTTCGCTGTTCCAGCTGTCGAGTCCGTCGTGTGCATGCTGTGGGATGCTCATGGGGTGTCTCCGCAATGGCTTCTTTTTGTTGTTCTGGCGCAATAGTTAACATGTTATCTATATACGCGCAACAACAACCTGTCTGCCATTGCAGAAGCACTAATGATGCCAATCAGAGGTTCGATAACACGCGTGGCAACCCGGCCAACGTCGCGAGCAAATGCCCGCGTTGTACCGGGCTCAGGGCGATATAACGCCGAAACGCCGGCATTCGATTGACCACTTCACTGCCGCCCATATGTTCCAGCCGCACGGTCCATTGCCGGTCGCGCAGTTCAAGGCGCAAGCGCTTGAAATCCAGTGGCATCAGCGCCTGGTACAGCGCCTCGTCGGCCTGCAACCGCGCCTGCAACTCACGGCCCAGTGTCGGGTCGCCGCAGCGGCGCCGCACACGAAGACCAGTGCGGCGAATCGCGCCACCATGCTGCACCTCGAAACTCCCAGCGCCGCCTGCCCCAGCGGGGACTTGCAGGACAAATTCGGTCATGACCAAGTGCATCAACAGCTGCGCCTCGGTGCGCTCGACGATCTCAAACGCGAAGCCGTCCACTTCGAGTGTGGCCAGCCCAAGATTGCGTCGCAAATGCGCCAGGGTCGCCCCTGGCCGATAGCCGCTCGGGGCGCGGTCGGCGCGCAACAGCTCAAACAGTTTTTGCCGCAAAGTCGCCATAGCCGTCATGGAGATGCCCCGGTTCATTGCTGAATTCCTTGGCCAGCACCTCCTCCACGGAGGCCGGCTTGAAGGGGTTGACCTTCTGCACCACGAGGGTCCAGAACAATGCATACGCCGCCGTCACGCCCAGCATCACGCCAAATGGCACATAAATGTCCGCCGGGTGCATGCCGGGCGGTGTGATAAACCACATGCCCAACAGGATGCCGATACTCGATACGATCTGCGGCAACGGAAACCATGGCGAACGGTAGGCACGCGGCAAATCCGGGCGACGAATGCGCAGGATCACCACCGATACCGTCACCAGCAGGTAGGCAAAGCTCCACGCACACACCGCCGCCAGTACCAGGTGCATGATGTTGTCGGTGTTACCGCCCAGGTACAGTGCGTGCAGGCAGGGAATCAGCATCGCCACCAGGATGCACAGCAGCGGCGTCTTGAAGCGCGGGTGCAGGTAGGTGAAGACCTTGGGCAGCGCACCGTCCACCGCCATGCCGTAGAGGATGCGCGGCACACCCGCCATCAGGGTATTGATGGTCGCCGCCCCGGCAAACAGAAAGCCGATGCCCAGCCACAGTGGGCCGACCTGCCCCATCACCTGCTCGGCGAATTTGGGAATGGCCATGGGGGTGTCCAGCAGGTGCAGGCCGGACGCCGCATCCAGCACCACGTTTTCCACTTGGCGCTTCATCGCCGCACCGTAGATGAACATGCAGGTGGCCACCCCCATCAGCCCCAGCATCATCGCACGGGGCATCACTCTGGCCGATTGGCGCAGGTCCGGCGCCAGGGGTGTGACGAACTCGCAGCCGACGAACATGAACATCGCCATGCCCACCAGTGACAGCACCGTGATCAGGTCCGTGCCCACCAATGAGGCGCCGAACCAGCCGTCCAACTGCACCGCCGGGGCGGCGATCAGGCCGAGCACGCCGAACACCATCAGGGTGGTCCACATGCCAAAGGTGAGGATGATTTCCGCACGGCCGAACGCGCTGACGCCGAAGGCATTCAGCACGCCGAAGACCATCACGAAGCCCACGCCGAGCAGCCATGAACCGCCAGCGGATTCGGCCAGGGTATTGAGGTGTTCGAAATTCACCAAGGCCATGACCCCGGAGAGGATGGTCTCGGCGGTGCCGGCGAACACATGCACGATGAGGTAGGCCGACAAGGTGCCGGTGATCGCAAAAAAACGCCCCATGCCGCAGTTGATGTAGTCGTACACCGAACCGGTGGTGGGCAGGATCGCGGCGGCTTCGGCGAAGGTGGTCGCCTGGGCCAGCATCATGACCACCGCGATCAGCATCGCCAGGGCAAACGCACTGCCGCCGATGCCGAACCCCATGGTTGCGGTGAGTATCACGGGGCTCGCCATGATCAGGCCGATGGTGCTGGCCAACGCGGTGGGAAAACCTACCGTACCCCGGTTGAGGTGCGCGGTGAGTGGGTCGTTGCTCGACATGGTGGGGCCCTCGAAAACGGTTTTTTTTAATGTATCGGCACTCTGCGCCCCACCCGAGTTGCTCGTCTTGCCCCTGTGTGCCGCCGGTTTTGTTGCTCCCTGCCACGGCGCAGGGTCTGGCGGCCAGGGTCAATTCCCTGGCACGCAAATGAAAGACTTCAACGCCCGGCGCTCGCCCTAATGCGCCCTCACTCTTAACCAAGATGGGGGCAATAACAATGGAGCACACCCTGAAAAATCGTCGCCTGCGCCAAGCGGTCGTGCTGGGCATCACCCTGCTGGCGGGCAAAGCCTGCGCCATCGAGTTGTACGCCGATGCCGACACCCAGGTCACCGGCAATTTCCTGGCCGTGTACGGCATGTTCAACAGCCCGAAGAACTACGACGGGCGCAGCGGCGGTTCCACCTGGCGAGAGGCTTTCATCAAGTATGGCCTGAGCGTGAACCAGAGCCTGGGCAGCTTTGGCGGGGTGTATGGCACTGCCAACCTGGTGAGTTCCGGTACCTGGGGCGACGGCGATGCCTCCGGCGTCACCACCGGCCAGGAACGCACCACCAAGTTTGACGAAGCCTTTGCCGGCTGGCGCTCCGGCGACCTGTTCCCGGCCCTGGGCAAAGACGGCGTGGACCTGTCGTTCGGCCGACAGGTCATCACCCTGGGCGACGGTTTTATCGTCAACGACGACGGGCCCAACCTGGGCAAAGGCGCGGGTGATGGTGAGTTCAACCGGGGCGGCGCCTACTACATCGCGGCGCGCCATGCCTTCGACAAGACCGCCGTGATCCGCCTGGGCGGCAAGGAGGGCGTGCATGGCAGCCTGATGTGGATCAAATCCGATAACCCGGCCCAGGCCATGACCGAAATGGCCGCCGGCACCCTGGAATACAGCGCCGCGCCGGGCACCCTGGGGCTCACCTATCTTCACGGAATCGATGTGGATGAACGCTTCGCCAGCGATGTACAACGCCAACGCAAAGGCATGAACCTCTACAGCCTGCGCGGCACCGGCAATGCCGGTATCGAGCATGCACATTTGGCCTTCGAACTGGCCCGCCAGGACCGTCGCGACAGCCAGGAAAACGCCGGCTACGCCGAAGCCGGCTACACCTTCGCCGACCTGCCGTGGTCACCCGACCTGACGTATCGCTACGCGCGTTATTCGAAAAACTGGGACGGTATGTTCTCAGGCTTCAACCGAGGCTACGGCACCTGGGTACAAGGCGAAGTGGCGGGCAACTATTCCGGGCCGTACAACACCAATACGGCGGTGCAACACGTGGCACTCAAGGTCAAGCCGCTGGACAACGTCACCCTCGGCGCACTGTTTTTCGACTACAACACCGTCAGCACCCGTGGCCAACTCAACCTGGATGGCCGCGAGCTGGACCTGTACGCCGAGTGGGCAGTCAACGAGCACCTGATCATCACCCCCCTGCTGGGCCTGTATAAACCCAACAAGGGGGCAGAGACCGGCGGCAACCAGGTCGGTGGCAACGGCACCAATGTCTACAGTCAGTTGGTGGTCGCCGTCCCCTTCTGAACTTCCTCGGGCGCGCACGGACGCAGCGCCCGGACTTCTGCATAAGCACCTTGGTGATAGAGCAGCGGCGCACGGCCGAAGTCATCGAAAGCCACCACCTTGCCGATCATGATCCAGTGGTCGCCGCCGTCCACCTGCTGGTATTTCTCACAGTGAAAGCGTGCACTGCAATCGGCGAATACCGGCGAACCGCCCTCACCCGGTTCGTACTCGATCAGGGCAAAACGGTCTTCACGGGGGCGCGCAAAATTATTGGACAGGTGTACCTGGTCTGCCGCCAGTACATTCACCGCGAAGTGGCTGGCCTCCTCGAACACTTCATGGCTATTGGAACGTTTGTCGATGCTCCACAGCACCAGCGGTGGGTCGAGGGACACCGAGTTGAAACTGTTGGCGGTCACGCCGACCTTGCGCCCGGAGGCGGTGGCCGCGGTGACCACGGTCACACCGGTGGCGAAGTTGCCCAGGGCGCGGCGAAAGGCCCGTGGGTCGAAAAGGCAGTTGTCAGACATGCAAGACTCCCGGGCGCATCCCGTGGGGGCACCCTCATCGTTATGAGTGAAGAACGTGTCACACCATGCTCGGGTCCGGCGCAAGCCCCATCAGCTCACGACCGAGGATTTGCGCGCAGACATCGTAATCGGTGTAGGCATGGGCGCCGGTCATATGGGAATCGCGGAACAGGCGCTGCATTTCGTTGTGCTCAAACCAGGCATTACCCCCCGCCGCAGCAAACAGGCGATCGACTGCCTCAATGCACATTTTAGTTGCGTAGGCTTGGTTGGTACGCCAGAACGCGAGGGTTTCGCGGCTCGGGTAACGCTGCGCTGCGCTGTGTTCGGCATGCTCCTGCCAGGTTTTTTCAAGGAAGGCGCGGGCAGCAGCCACCTGGTGCGTGGACTCGGCCAGGCGCATCAACGCCGGGGTGGCGGTGCCCATTGCGGCACCGGTGTAGGCGCGCACGCGGTTTTTGGTTTTTTCACGGAACACCTCCAGCATGCGTTCGGCCACGCCGAGGCTGACGGTGGAAAAACCGCTGGCGAAGTACGGCCGATACGGTGCATAGAAAATCTGACTGTCGGGGTAGAGACCAAAACCTGCGGATTTGCCTTCCATCATGTCCTTGGCCTTCTGGATACGGTGTTCGGGCACCCAGGCGTTGTCGATGAGCAAGGTCTTGGTGCCGCTGCCTTTCATACCGGCGGCGTACCAGTCATCACGGATCTGGTAGTCGCTGCGCGGCAGCACCGCGAAGCAGTAATCCTGGGTGCCTTCGGCGTTCTCGCGGCGGCAGCCGACAATCGCCCACTCGCCATGGTCACAGCCACTGCTCCAGCCCATCTCGCCACTGAAGTACACACCGCCCTCGCCCTCCGTTACCCGCCCGAACGGCGCGATACTGCTGCTGGCCGTGGCATCCGGGTTCTCGCCCCAGATCTCCTGCTGCAACTTCGCCGAGAACAGCGCCAACTGGTGACTGTGGGTACACAGCAAGCTCATGGCCCAGGCGGTGCTGGCGCAGCTGCCGGCGAGCAAGGCGATGCAGTCGGCGAATTCGGGCAGCGACAGCTCCAGGCCACCAAATGCCTTGGGCTGAAAAGCACGGTGCAGGCCGATGCTTTTGAGCAAGGCGATATTTTCATCCGGCACTTGGCGCAGTTGTTCAGCGCGCACCGCATTCGCGGCGATGGCGGGCAGGAGGGGCTTGAGGTCTTCGAGCAGCGGGTTTGGCTTTTTCATGGATGGCCCTGCTTATTATTGGAGGTCCGGCACACGCTCCGGATCGAGGAACGACGCTGGATGCAGGGCCAGTATCGACCGCATGGCCCAGGCGCAAAATGCACGTTCCACAGGCAAGGTTGTACTTTTCACAAGTTCGGCAGGCACAGGCATAAAACCTGGCAGGCACAGTCAAGCCACCTCGATAGCCGTTGGTTACCCTCGGTTTTTCTCAGTGAACTGCCAGGAATCTTTCATGAGCGATATCCCGCTGCTGCCTCAGGTCGAAGCTTTTCTGCGTCGCCGCCATGGGTTGTTCATCGACGGCATCAACGTGCCGAGCCATGCCGACCAGACACTGGCCGTGACCAATCCTGCCACCGGCCAGGTCATCGCCCAGGTTGCCGACGCGGACCTTGCGGATATCGACGCCGCCGTCAGCTCCGCCACCCGCGGCTTTACGCGGTGGTCCCAGACCGCACCGGCGACACGCGGCAATGTGTTGCTGAAACTCGCCGACCTGCTGGAACACAACCGCGAAGAACTGGCGCAGATCGAAACCTGCCAGTCAGGCAAGATCATCCAGATTGCGCGCGCCTTCGAGGTCGACCAGGCCGCGCACTTCCTGCGTTATTACGCCGGTTGGGCCACCAAGATCAGCGGCCAGACGATCACGCCATCGCTGCCTTCCTTCAATGGCGAGCGCTACACCGCCTTCACCCTGCGCGAACCGGTGGGTGTGGTGGTGGGCATAGTGCCGTGGAATTTCTCGACCATGATCGCCATCTGGAAACTCGCTTCGGCGCTGGTGTGCGGTTGCAGCATCATCATCAAACCCAGCGAATTCACACCGCTGACCCTGCTGCGCATCGCTGAGCTGGCCATCGAAGCCGGGTTGCCGGCAGGCGTGCTCAATGTGCTGACCGGGGGTGGCCACGTCGGCAAGGGCCTGGTGGAGCACCCCGGCACCCACAAGGTGTCGTTCACCGGCTCGGTGCCCACCGGCATCGCCGTGGGCCGCAGCGCCATGGGGGCAGGCTTGACCCGCACGACCCTGGAGCTGGGCGGCAAGAACGCCGCCGGGTTCCTGCCCGATGTGGACGTGGACAAAGCGGTGGAAGGCATCATCGAGGCCGGGTTTCTGCACTCCGGGCAAATCTGCGCGGCGGCCGAACGCTTCTTCGTGCATCGCTCGCAGATCGACGCGGTACTGGAAAAACTCAGCCGGCGCCTGCGCCGCCTGACCATCGGCTCGCCCCTGGACGAACGCACCGAATTCGGCCCGGTGACCCACCGCCAGCACCAACTCAAACTGCTCGGTTACTTCACCCAGGCCCGCGCAGAGCACAACACGATCATCCATGGCGGCACCCTGCTCGATCGCCCCGGTTGCTACGTCGAACCCACGGTGATCCTGGCCAACAGTATCAACGACACCCTGCTCAATGAGGAAACCTTCGGCCCTATCGCCACCTTCCTGCCCTACGACAGCGAAGACGAACTGCTCGCCCTGATGAACAACAGCCCCTTCGGCCTCAGCGCCAGCCTGTGGACCCATGACCTGGGCAAAGCCCTGCGCATGGTACCGGCCATCCAGGCGGGCACGGTGTGGGTGAATATGCACACACTGCTCGACCCGGCGGTGCCGTTTGGGGGGAATCGATCCTCGGGGGTAGGCCGCGAGTTTGGCAGTGCATTTATCGAGGATTACACCGAGCTCAAGTCGGTGATGATTCGGTATTGAGGTTCCTTCCCAGCACCTATGGCTGACCCAAATCCGGCAATCGAAGCAGACCCCTTGTGGGAGCGGCGGGTGGAAGATCGTGTGCGACATCGAGCAGTCGCCGCCTACCAGGCTCCCATAGCCAGACTGAACGGCGAAAACTCCGCGAACTGCCAGCGCAAGGCCAGTGCCGCCGGGCGACGTATCACCTGTTCCACCGTCACCGTCCATAACCGTTGTGCGCCTTCGAAGCGGGCCACTTCGGGCCCCTCCAGAATCAGCGAGGTGCGCCCGGACAGATGCAGCACCTCTCCCGACTCGAAGTCGATGAACAACAGGCCCGCCACCGGGTTGACCTGTAGGTTGCCCAGGGTGTTGAAGAACAGGTTGCCGGCAAAGTCAGGGATGGTCAGCACGTTGCCCTCGACCCGCACAAAACCGCTGTTACCGCCCCGATGCGAAACGTCCACCGAACGCTGGCCGTCCACTTCGACGTAGCTGGCGACGAAGAAGGTGTCGGCGCTGCGAATCATCATTTGTGCCGCGTCATCCAGGCCGTCAAGACGCTCAACCTGCGTGCCGGGTTTACGTGCAATCGCGTCGACCGGGCGCAACTGGATGTACTTGGGGCAGTTGCCATAGGTGTGCACGACGTCGACCGAGAAGCCATCGTGATCAAGCGCCTCGATTCGGCCGTTCATGCGGTTGCGGCGGCGGGTGTTGAGGTCGATCCCCAGTAGGCCGACCGAGGCGCCGACGTGCAGTGCCGTGCGGGCCGGGTCGCCTGTGGATGGCAGGCTGTCGATCTGCAAGGTCTGCGGGTCCGGCGAGTGGGCAAAGCCAGGGGCGCCTTCAAGCATCGTCGCCCAGGGAATGCCCTGCTCGTCCACCACGCCCAGTACCAGGTACGGCAACAAGGGATAGAAGTCCCGGTGTTGTTCCGGCAGGTGATCGCGAATCACCTTGGGCCCGACCACGGCCATGCGGTCGGCCACGCCGACCGCTGCCTGCAGGTATCGTTCGCCGGCATGCCAGGGGGATGTTTGCGGGAGGGATGGTTCGATGGGGTTCATGCTGAGCACCTCATGCTGGAGAGCCCTATGCTGCGCCCTGACAGCCCGTGTGCGAATAACCACGTCAGGCAATCCACTATTACACTCACTGAAATGCCGGATGCTCACGCAGCTGCGCCACACAGTGCTCGACAAAACTGCGCACGCGCATCGGTGCGTTGCGGCCTTCGCGATACACCACCTGCACGGGCAGTGGCGGCTGTTCGTAACCGGCCAATACCCGACGCAGCTGCCCACTGCGCAAATGCTCGTGCGCCGGGTAACTCAGGCAGCGGATCAGCCCCGCCCCATGCACGGCGGCATTGATCGCGCCCTGCACCGTGGTGCAACCCAGGCGGGCACGGGCCTTGAGCTGGTAGCCGTGAAAATCCCAAGCGACCCGGTCGCCTCCGGCTATCAGCCGATGCTGCTTGAGATCCTCCGGGTGCTGGGGTTCGCCGTGGGTTGCAAGGTAGTCGGGGCTGGCGCACAGGATATGCCGCACCTGCCCCACCGACCGTGCGATCAGCGACGAGTTGGGCAAGTGGCCGACAAGGATCGCTACATCCAGACCTTCTTCATGCAGGTTCGGGTAGTAATCGTGATAGCAGGCTTTCAGGCGCACGTCGGGATAACGCTCCATGTAAGCGGCCAATACCGGCGCCATCACGTAGCGGCTGAACAGAAACGGCAGAAACACCCGCAGGTTGCCTTGAGCCTCAGTCTGCAAGCCCTTGGCCGAAGCTTCAGCAGCGTCCACGGCCGCCAGCAAGCGCACACAATCGGCCAGGTAGGCCTGGCCTGCGTCGGTCAAGCGCACACCCTGGGTACTGCGCAGCAGCAACGGCACGCGCAACCGCGTCTCCAACCGCGCCACCGCGCGCACCAGTGTCGGCCCGGAGACATGCGTCGCCCGTGCCGCCGCGGCCAGGCTCGTGTGCCCGGCCAACGCGGCAAACAGCTGCATATCGCGATAACGCTCCATCAGCCGCGCCGCGTCATCGCCGGGTTCAGCGCGGCGTCCTGACCCAGCCGCTGGCTGAGGAAATCCACAAAGGTGCTGACTTTGGCCGGTACGCGGGCACTTTGCTGAAACACCACCTGGATCGGCAGCGGTGCCGGTTCGAACGCCTCCAGCACAATCTCCAGCTCGCCCGCCGCCACCTGCGCCGCGATTTGATAGGACAACACCTGGGTCGCGCCCCAGCCCAGGCACGCCAGATTGATCGCCGCGTTATTCGCCGTGACCACCAGGCGCGGTTCGATAGGCACCGTCACCGGCTGGCCCTGGTCGACAAACGCCCACTCGTGCACCCGTTGGCTGGCGGACGAGGTGACGATCTTGAAGTCACGCAATTGGGCGGGATGCCGAGGCCGCCCGTGTAGATCGAGAAAGGCCGGCGCCGCACAGACCACCCGGCGTACCTCGCCGACTTTGATTGCCTGTTGCCCCGGCTCGTACAGATGACCGATGCGTACGGCCACATCAACACCTTCATCGGCCAGGTTCACCACACGGTCGACCAGCAACGCGTTGAGCGTCACCAGTGGAAAACGATCCAGGTAATCCCCCAGCACCGGCGCCACATACCGCTCGCCGAACAGTACCGGCGCGGTCACCGTCAAATGCCCGCAAGGGCTGGAGTAGCTGCCTGCCGCCGCCTCTTCGGCCTCATCCAGTTCGGCCAGGATGCGTCGGCAGTCTTCCAGGTAACGCTGGCCGGCCTCCGTCAAATGCAGGCTGCGTGTGGTACGCGCTAGCAATTGGGTACCGATGCGCGCCTCCATGGCGGCGATGGCCCGGGTCACGCTGGGCGGTGAGGTATTCAGGCGGCGGGCGGCGGCGGCGAAGCCCTCCTCCTCGGCCACCGCCAAGAACACCTGCATCTCATGAAATCGGTCCATCGGCGCCCCTTGTGGACGTTACGGTGTTTGCAGGCCCGCTACCGTGCGAGGCATGCCGACAAAGCCCGGCAACGCCTCGATGCCGGCGAGCCAGGCCCGCACTTTAGGGTAGTCGGCCAGCGACACATTGCCTTCCGGCGCGTGAGCCACGTAGGAGTAAAACGCGATATCGGCGATGGTCGGTTGCTCACCGACAAGAAACCGCGTCTGGCTGAGTTGCTGTTCCACCAGTTTGAGCAAAGCGTGGGAACGCGCGATGGCATTGGCGGTGTCGATCTCGGCACCAAACACCACGGCCAGGCGCGCCGACGCAGGCCCGACATGCAACGGGCCGGCCGCGGCCGAGAGCCAGCGTTGTACGCGAGCCTGCCCCACCGGATCGCTCGGCAGCCATTGGCCTTTACCGTAGGTGGCGGCCAGGTAGACCAGGATGGCGTTGGAGTCCGCCAGCACCATGCCGTTGTCATCAATCGCCGGGACCTGTCCGAAGCTGTTGACCTCAGTCAGAAATTCCGCGGTTTTGTGCGCGCCGTGCTTGAGGTCCACCAGGATGAATTCCATGGGCAGACCCAGCAGGGACAGCATCAACTCGACCCGATGCGAGTGGCCGGACAACGGGAAACCATACAGTTTGATCGCAGGCTGGGACATTGAGACGCTCCAAAGGTGGGGGTTTCGACGCCGGTCATGTTCCACCGCAGTGCAAATCGTTGGAATCACCAGGATTTACAATCCAGCATTTCACCGCATGAAACAATACCGCCAGGGTGCTCAGCGCTCCTCCAGCCGGTCACGCAGAAACCGGTGGCTGGCGGAAAACAACCGCTGGTAGGTGAGCAGCACCGCGCCGACCGTGCCCAGCGCCGATGAGGCGGCGATCAGGAACATGATCACGATCTGGTAGCGCACCGCGTCCAGCGGGCTCTCCCCCGCCAACACCTGGCCGGTCATCATGCCCGGCAGGCTGACGATACCGACCACGGTCATCTGGTTCAGCGTGGGGATCATCCCCGCCCGCACGGCCTGGCGGATCGCCTCCTGGGCGGCTTCCCAGCGTGAGCCGCCCAGGGCCAGGATCATCTCGATGGTATTGCGCCCCGAGGTCAGTTCCTGGGTCATGCGCTCAATGCCCAACGACACGCCGGTCAGCGTATTGCCCAGGATCATGCCGAGGATCGGGATCGCATATTGCGGTTCATACCAAGGGTGGATACGGATCACCGCGAACAGGCCCACCGCCGTCACCAGCCACGAGCTGCCCCAGACCGACACGATGCTGTCGACCCGCTGCCCACGATAAGTGCGCCGCCCACGTCCCGCCGCCGAGATACCGGCGATCAAAGTCATCGCGCACATCAACGGCAACACCACGTACCAGTAGGCAAACTCGAATACCCAGCCCAGCAGGTACCCGATGGCCATCAACTGCACCACCGTGCGCACGGCGGCCCACAGCAATTGGCGCTCCAGGCCCAGGCGCAACAACAGCGACAAGGCGCCGTTGATCAGGATCAGCGAGGCGGCGATGCCCATGTCCAGTGCGGTCAGGTTTTGATAATTCATGGCTGGGCGACTCCGCTCAGAACACCGGCACTCATCTGCAAATGCAGGTCGCTCATGCGCCGGGCCTGCTCCAGGTCGTGGGAGACCCAGAGGTAGGCGCGGGCCTTATCGGCGGCGTACCAGGCATCGATCAGCGCTTCGACATCCCGGGAGGACGTGGGGTCGAGGGCGGCGGTGGGTTCATCCAGCAACAGCACTTCGGGGTTCAATTGCAGGGTGCGGATCAACGACACCACCTGGGCTTCGCCCCCCGATAGATCGCCGGCGTTTTTAGTCAGGAAGTCCGGTTGCTTACCGGCATGCTCCAGCAACGTGATCACGGCTTGCCGATCGAAGCTGCGCTTGCGCAGGGTCTTGAGGCTGAACGGGAAGCGCAGGTTGTCCTCCACAGTCCCCTCGATCAACGCCGGGCGCTGGGACAGGTAGCTGATATGGCTGCGGTAATGGGGAATCTCTGAGTTAGCGATCGGTTGACCGTTCCACAGGATCTGCCCGGAGCTGGGCGCGTCCAGCAGGGCCAGTGCGCGCAGGAATACGCTTTTGCCGGAGCCTGAGGAACCGGTGATCGACACGCGGTCGGCGCGGTTCAAGCTGAAGTCGGTGGGTTGCAGCAAAATCGCCTGGCGACGCTCGTCCTGGCGCGTGAGGGCGTGGGTTTCTATCAGTGCGCTCATGGACACTGTATTCCTCTTGATCCGGTTGGCAGACATGGTGCGGCAGCCGAACGAAGTTTTCATGAAAAAATTCAAACTATCGCCCCTCACGTCGTTCACACCTTCACGTGCAACGTTAGGTAGGAGGCGACATGCAATACCGACAATTGGGCCATAGCGGCCTGCTGGTATCTGAAATCATCCTCGGCACCGTGCCGTTCGGCGGTCGCGCCGAGTTTGCAAAATGCGGCGCGGTGGACGTGCCCCAAGCCAGGCGCATGTTCGACATCGCGTTCGAGGCCGGGGTCAACATGGTCGACACCGCTGACCTCTACTCCCACGGCCTGGCCGAGGAAGTGGTGGGCAAAGCCTTGGGTGACAAGCGCAACGATATCCTGCTGGCCACCAAGGGCCGCAGCCCCGTGGACAACAATCCGAACAACTCCGGCGCCTCGCGCTACCATCTGATCCGCGCGTGTGAGGCCAGTTTGAAGCGCCTGGGCACCGATCACATCGACCTCTACCAATTGCACAATTGGGATGGCCTGACGCCCATCGAAGAGACCCTCGAAGCACTGCGGCTGTTAGTCGGTTCGGGGAAAATCCGCTACTTCGGCACCAGCAACTTCACCGCCTGGCAAATGATGAAAACCCTGGGCAAAGCCGAGCTGCACGGCATGCTCAAGCCCATCACCCAACAGATCTACTACACCCCGGAATCCCGTGAGGCCGAGTACGAGTTGCTGCCCCTGGCGCTGGACCAGTCTGTCGGCACCCTGGTGTGGGGCCCGATGGGCGAAGGCCTGCTGACCGGCTCGACCCGACGCGGGCAAAACCCGCCAGCCAATACACGCCAAGGCAGCGACTGGCCGGAACCCTATGTGCATGACCGCGAGCGCGCCCTGGACATCATCGAAACCCTCGCGGCCGTGGGCGATGAACTGGGTGTGTCGGTGGCGCGCACCTGCCTGGCCTGGCTCAAGGACCGCCCCGGCATCACCGCGCTGATCGTCGGCGCCCGCACCGAAGAGCACCTGCGCGACAACCTCGCCGCCACTGAATTGAAACTCACCGAGGCGCAGTCTTCGCGCATCGAAGCCGTCACCCGGCGCCAGCCGTTGTATCCGTACTGGCACCGCTTCACCGCCGGGATCGACCGCTTCGACCCGGCAGAGCAGCCGTTTTTGGCCGAGCACCAAAAAACCATGGATGCCCGCAAGGGCAAGTGATGGAGGGGCGACTCTCCCGCCGAGGGTCGCCTTGCGCAGTCTATTTCCCGTCAGGCGCCCTCTACGCGATCTTCCGCAAACAGCGGTTGCGCCCCTCACCGCTTGGGCGTCAACCCCACCGCACACGCCACCACCGCCGAATCGCCGTGGTCATGGGGGCGCAGTCTTATCGGTGATTGCGGGTTTCGCGTGTCTACCGCTCGCAACGTGGGGCGTTCGACCACGGGTGGGCTGTGGGCGGGGTCGACGATTTCCATGCAGCGGCGCAGCGAGTTGAAGTCGGGCGACTGCGACAGGGACAGGTGCAGGGTCTGGCTGACCGACACCGACACCACCGAGCTCAATGCGCATTGCCCGTCGTAGATCAGGGTGTGGCGGATCAGCGGGTTGTCGTGGCAGTACTTGAGCAGGTTGACTTCTCGCGAATGCACCAGCGCGGTGTTGATGATCAACAGGTCGAACGCTACCCCCACCGAACGTGTCAGCCCCTGCAGTTCGTCGAATGAACTGATGGGTGCAATACGGTGATAACCCAGCTGGTTAAGCATTTTCTCGATCTTGATCCGTTGCAGCAGGTCGGTATCGGCAATCAGAAGGCGTAGCGCTTTATTAGACATAGGGTAAACCTGACAGTTGGGCATCCACGTCGATCATTCAACGGTGAATACGGTAACGGTCGGCACCCGGCTATGACTTTAAGGCGATTCTGAAACGGCAGACGCAGCGCGAGCGCACTTTTAAGAATCGCCTGAAAGCCCTGCCGCCGCCTTGCCTCTACCATGGTCTGCGTCTGCAAATGCCCCATGGAATTGATTGTGTTGATGCCCCTTTTGCGAATCCTGCTGATCGCCGGTGCGTTGCTGGCCCTGGCGCCACCGGCCCGCGCCGCGCTGAAAATCGAAGGTACACGGCTGATTTACTTCGGCCAGGACAAGGCCGCCGGCATCAACGTGGTCAACCAGGCGTCACAGGACGTGGTGGTGCAAACCTGGATCACCGCCGAAGATGAAACCGCCAACCGCGATGTGCCGCTTGCCGCCACCGAGCCGCTGGTAAAACTGGGGCCTGGGGAGCATCACCGGCTGCGGGTGCTCTACGCAGGCGCCGGACTGCCTAGCGATCGTGAATCGTTGTTCTGGCTCAACCTCATGGAGGTCCCGCTCAAGCCGAAAGAGCCCGGCAGCGTGCAATTTGCGATCCGCCAACGCCTCAAGCTGTTCTACCGGCCGCCCACGCTCGAAGGCGGCTCTACCGAAGCGCTGCAGCAGTTGGTGTGGAGCCGCCACGACGCGCAGAGCATCACCGTGAGTAATCCCAGCGCGTTTCACCTGTCGTTGGTGAACGTGCACACCGACACCCAGGCGCTCAGCGATTATCTGCTGCTCAAGCCCCACGAAAGCATCACTTTGACCACGCCGGGCGTTTTGCCCAAAGGCACCACCCTTCACTTCACCGAAATCAACGATATCGGTTTGCAGGCCCGCCACCGCGCGGCGCTCAACTGATCCATCGCGGGGTATTGGCACCTATGTCACTCATCAAACGTGTTCTCCCATTCTTACTGTGGGGCTGCGCCGCGCTGCCCGCCACCAGCCATGCCCTATCCTGCGTGGAAGATGGCAGCGGCGCGTACGAGGACATCAACCCCCTGGGTACCTCGCTGGCGGTGGCGGCCGACGCGCCGGATGGCACAATCATCTGGGAGTCAGGCCCACGCTCCACGAATGTACTGTGCAAGGATGACCGCAACCACGGCCGCGAGGAAGTGTATTTCTACGTCAACCCGGCCAGTGTCAGCATCGGCCAAGGTATCCGTGTGGGTATTCGCTACAACAATGCGCCAATCACCCAAAGCACCGGCAAGGTCGGTACCGGCTTCTTCTCGGACCATGGCTGCAACTTGTCCAACTGCACCGGTTGGGACAAGGCGCGCTTCACCCTGAACTTCAGTGTGTTCATCGAGAAATATGGCAAGACACCGCCCAATGGTCAGGCCAGCACCCTGGCCAAATACCGCGTATTTCAACTCGACGGGGTACGTGGACAGAACACCAACCCCAACAGCAACCTTAACTACATCGTCACCGGTATGAACGACATCCGTTTCGTGCCCTGCGCGCCCGAGCTGACTATCACCCCCAGCGTGGTCAACTTCCCCACGCCTTCGCGCACGGCGCAGATCGGCGCGGTGGCCAGCACCGCGAATTTCAACCTGAGCCTGCGCAAAGCCTGCGACACGCCCTACACCGTCAACGCACGTTTCGCCACCACCCCGGGCGGCGGCAGTGTGATCAACGGATTGCTGGTGCCGGCCAACAACAGCTCGGTCGGCATCTCGTTGTCGCGTGCCGAAAGCGATCAGCGTTTGCCGTTCAATGACTGGTTCACCTTGCAGACGCTGATGGGTTCCGGCCAGGCGCGCAATGATTTTCGTGCGGACTTGAGCTGGCGCACCCTGCCGATTCCCGGGGCTTTCGAGGCGGCGGTGGTGGTCGACATGTTCTACAAGTAGCTGGCGACTTTAAGGATCGTCTTATGCCACTGGCAGCGATCTGCCACTACTCTCTGTCGATGCGATTGAAAAGTTATCTGCTCCAGATCAACCCCGTCCTCTCCCGACCCGAAGCAGCCAGAAGGCTGCTTCGTACGTTTGCCACCGTGTTACTGATTGGTATCTTGAGCGGCGTCTATACCTTCCTGTTGTCCACCTTCAACAACGATATCTCCCAACGACGCGGCTACATGAGCAGTGCCATCGCCGAGGCACATACTTTTTTCACCAATCGCGAGGCCCTGCTGGAAAGCCTCAGCCTGTCGGCGGTGCGCAAACAGTCACGGATCTATCCGCCGTCCCCGGAAGAAGAACATCTGCAACTGGGCGATATCCCTGGCAACCAATGGAGCATCTGGCTGACCGCACGCATGCGCGACTACCTGAAGGCCCGGCAACTCAACCTGCTCTACGTGAACGCCGGCCCCAGCCCGCAGGTGACCCGCCTCTACAACTCGACCGCACAGGTGCTGCCGACGTCCAAGTGCATGCTCAACCGCCTCAAGGCCCTGCAATACCGCGACCCGAGCACCCTCGGCGAGCTATGGCTGAGTGACAGGACCGAGCACCACTCGCACCTGTACGTGTTCATCCGCCTGGACGAGCGCGATGTCAATTCAGGTTGGCTGGGCCTGGAGATGGAGAGCCGCGAGGTCTCCTCGACGCTCAGCGACCAGAGTGCCGGCGAGTTCATGATGCTCAACTCCCAAGGCATGCTGGTCTTCACCAACAGTGCCGATACACGGCTGAGCCAACAGCGCCTCAAGCCGGGCGAAGACAGTTTTTTCGGGTTTGTCGGCAATGGCTGGCTACCCGACCACTTGGTGATCCGCAAGCATTTGAAATCCTCCGACTGGCAACTGATGTATTCCATTGATCTGCGCGCGGTGGTCACCGGTCTGTGGAAACAACTGCTCGGTTCATTGTTGTTCTGCCTGTTCAGCCTCACGCTGATCTGGCTGGTGATGCGCCGGGTTGACCAGCGCTTCATCATCCCGTCGATCCATCGCATCCAGGCCCTGATCGAGAGCGAAGCCTTTGGCCGCGACGTCATCCAGACCGCGCCCGTCGCCTTGTGTGTACTGCGCCGTACCGACGGCCAGGTAGTGCTGGAAAACACCCTAGCCCAGCAGTGGCTCGGCAACGGCCCGGAGCGCGAAGCCCTGCGCGACAGCTGGATCGAGCAAGCCTTTGCCGGCGAGCCTTGCGAACGCAGCGACTACTTTGAAACCGTCGACGGCCGGCATCTGTACTTGAGCAGCGCGCCGACCCGCTACAAGGGTGAAGACGTGCTGTTTTGTGCCTTCAGCGACCTCAGCGCGCGCAAGCAGGTCGAGGCTGCACTGGAAGAGGCCAGGCAATCGGCGGACGCCGCCAACGCCGCGAAAACCCTGTTCCTGGCGACCATGAGTCATGAGATCCGCACGCCCCTGTACGGTGTGCTGGGCACCTTGGAGCTGTTGGCCCGAACCCAACTGGATGCCCAGCAAAAAGACTACCTGCAGGCCATCGAAGGCTCGTCCGCCACGTTGCTGCAACTGATCTGCGACGTGCTTGACGTGTCCAAGATCGAAGCCGGGCAGTTGGCACTGGAGATGAGCGAGTTCTCGCCATTGGACCTGGTGCACGAAATCATCCAGGGCTATGCCGCAGCCGCCCAAGGCAAGGGTTTGCAGTTGTACGCGTGCTTGGACCCCAAGTTGCCCGAACGGTTGATCGGCGATGTGACGCGTATCCGCCAGATCCTCAACAACCTGCTCAATAACGCGGTGAAGTTCACCGATTACGGGCGCGTGGTGCTGCGAGTCAAGGTGCTCGGTCGCGACGGCGAGCGGTCCAGTGTGTTGTGGCAAGTCTCGGACACCGGCAAAGGCATCGCCCAGGAAGACCAGGCGATGATTTTCGAGCCGTTTTACCAGAGCGAAGGCAACACCAATGTGGTGGCCGGCACCGGGTTGGGCCTGCCGATTTGCCAACGCCTGACCGAGTTGATGAACGGCTCGCTGCGCATGGTCAGCGAGCTGGGCCTGGGGAGCAGCTTCAGCCTCACGCTGCCGCTGGAAGAGGCGCCCACCCTGCCGCTGAGCGCATTACTGGCCGACACCGTCTACGTCGCCTCGCCCATTCCGGAACTCGCCCACGCGATCAGCGGCTGGCTGCGTCGCTGGGGCGCACGGGCCCAGCCCGGCCTGCCGAACCTGCCCGACCACAACCTGCTGCTGCAATTGCACCCCGGCAGCGTCGACCCCCTGCTGGCACCCGACTGGCCGGGGCCGGTGATCCATGTCAGCAGTCACGCCAGCACCACCGTAGAAGCTGACAGCGGCGCGTGGC
The DNA here is from genome assembly GCF_050312585.1 of Pseudomonas sp. R19M. Classification (NCBI taxonomy): domain Bacteria; kingdom Pseudomonadati; phylum Pseudomonadota; class Gammaproteobacteria; order Pseudomonadales; family Pseudomonadaceae; genus Pseudomonas; species Pseudomonas sp. R19M. The sequence goes on along the minus strand of NZ_JBNPJV010000082.1, from coordinate 75,544 downwards.
ACGTCAACCTCAACCACCTCGGTGCCATCCATCAGGCTGTCAGCCAGGCCCAGGGGCTGTGGGTGGCCCGCAGCGATGAGCCGACACGCCAGAGCGACGTGGACGCCCTCAACCTGCACCTGTTGGTGGCCGAGGACAACATCATCAACCAACTGATATTGCGCGACCAACTCGAAGAACTCGGCTGCACGGTGGAACTGGCGGCCGACGGCCACGAGGCGCTGCTGTTGTACAGCGCCGGGCATTTCGACGTGGTGCTGAGCGACGTCAACATGCCCCACATCAACGGCTATGAGCTGGCGCGCGAATTGCGGCGCCAGGGCTGCACGCTACCGATTATCGGGGCCACTGCCAACGCCATGCGCGGCGAAGCCGACCTGTGCCTGGCCGCCGGCATGAACCATTGCCTGGTCAAACCCTTTGCGTTGCGGGCGCTGTTGAACGCCCTGGCACCTTATGCACGGACCACCCATGAAGCCCCTTAGTATTTTGATCGTCGAGGACCACCCCCTGCAGCACATCTACCTGCAGCACCTGCTCAGTGAGTTGGGGGATTTCAGCCTCGAAACCGCCGAAGATGGCAAACAAGCGCTGGAGCGTCTGCGCCAGCGGGATTTTGATCTGGTACTGACCGACCTGCTGATGCCCGGCATGGACGGTGTGCAATTCATCCAGTGCCTGGCCAACCTGCGCTGCAAGCCGGCGCTGGCGATCATGAGCGCGGCTTCGCGGCGCATGCTGATGGCGGCCAGCCTGGTGGCGAAAAACCTCGATGTCGAGGTGATCGGACTGATCTCCAAACCGGTCGCCGTCGACGCCCTGCGCAGCCTGGTGGAGCAACTCAAGACCAAGGTACACCGGCCCTCTCCCGCCCTGACCGAGTACCTGGATATTGACCGCCACACGCTGGTCCAGGCCATGGGCAACGGCCAGCTCCAGGCCTGGTTCCAACCGAAAAAGTCCCTGGCCAACGGCCGTATCGTCGCCGCCGAGGCCCTGGTGCGCTGGATGCACCCTGAGCAAGGCGTGCTATTGCCAGCCGCGTTCCTGCCGGCGATCAAGGCATTCGAGCTGGAGGAACGCCTGTTGTGGGTGGTCCTCAAGCAAGCCATCCATGCCCAGGAGCGTTGGCGCCAGCGCGGTTATGAAATACCCGTGTCGATCAATTTGCCCACCCACCTGCTCAACAGCCATGACCTGGCCGACCGCCTGCTGGAGTTCGTGCTGCACTACAACGGGATCCCGGGAATGATTTGCTTCGAACTGATGGAGTGCTCGGTACCGCAGGACATCAGTAACTTCTATGCCGGAGCGTGCCGCCTGCGTATCAAGGGCTTCGGGCTGTCCCAGGACGATTTCGGCAAAGGCTACAGCTCGTACCTGAACCTGGTATCCACGCCCTTCACCGAACTGAAGATCGACCAGGCCCTGGTGCAAGGCAGCCACGACAACGAAGGCATCGCCCAGGCCTTGGCGAGCATCATCGCACTGGGCCGCAAGCTCGGCCTGACGGTGGTCGCCGAAGGCGTGGAAACACCCCAGCAACTGGCCCTGTTACGCAAGATCGACTGCAATCAGGTGCAAGGTTTCCTGATTTCTCACGCGGTGTCTTCAGACCAATTTCAGCAACTACTGAACAATGATGGCCCCGCGACATCTCACTAGCTGGCGGCCCCGGATCATTTGCGCTTTATTAAAGAGCAAGCGCCCTCCAGTGCCGATCTATCCTGCGCCTGTGGACCCTCCTGATGAAGCACAACAACGCGATCCTCGAAGCCTTTACCCGTAGCTCTGCGCGCCTGAACAAAGGCCTGATGGTACTGATTGGAATCGCGTTGCTGCTGGTCCTCACCAATTACTGGTCACTGCAACGAGGCATCGAAACCCGCTACGGCGCGACGCGCTTTCACTTCACGCGCCTGATGGAAAACCTCGCGGAGCAGCAAACCTACCTCAAGAGCCTGACCCATCCGGGCATCCAGGCCGAACTGCTACGCGCCACCCACGTCCAGGTCAGCCTGAAAAGCCGTATGGTCGACAATCGCCGCACGCTGTACGAAGGCCAGAAGTATTCGTTTTCGGTGCCGTTCAGCGTCAAGTTCGATGAGCAGCAGGTGGGTGTCGCCTCCAGGCCGGCGATTTTTGCCTTGGGCGCGCACCTGACCAGCTACTACAGCGCTTTCTGGTCCTCGTCGCCGTACGAGGCGCCGCAAACCTTTCTGTCCAATCGCCAGACGAACTACACCATCACCATTCCGTCGGTGGGCTACCAGCGAAGGGAAGGCACCGAGGAAACCGGCAATCTGGTGACGTTGGTCAATGCGGTGCAACAGATCCTCACACAAACGCCGCAACCGCTCGAGCAGGATCGCGTGTATTGGCACACCGGACCCGAGCCCGAACACTTGCTGGCCTATATCGGCCTGCCACTCGAAGGCCAGGGCCAGACGGTAGTCGGCACCTTGCTCGATCTGTCGCAGGTCGACGACGTACAGCGTGCCCTCGATCACTCGGCGTTTGATCGCTTCACGCTGATTGCGCCGGACGGCGAGCGGTTGATCGGGCCTGCGACGCCGGCGTCACTCAGTGATGGTGTGCATTTCACCGCCAATGGCTTTCAATTCAAGATCACCCACTCAGGCGACCAGCCGTGGAGTGCGGTCTATGGCCTGAACTACTCGCACTTCTTCCACTCCGCCGTATGGCCGCTGAGTACCCTTGCGCTGCTGCTGGCCAGCCTGATCACCCTGGGTTGGGCCGGCAGCCGTTGGTATCGACGCCAGGTCATCGCGCCAGCGCGTCTGGCCCATGAACGCATAGCCGAAAGCATGGCGTTCAGCCGCGTCATCATCGACACCGCCCCCACCGGGCTGTGCGTGGTGCGGCGCAGCGATGGCAAGGTACTGATCGAAAACCAGCGCGCCCAGCAATGGCCGGGCACTGCCCGCCTGGTGGCGGCCATGGCCGGTCAACATGACCCTGCCGAGCATGGCGAGACGCATCTGGAGATCGAAGGCCGGCACCTGCAAATCGGCTTCGTGTCGACCCGCTATCAGGCCGAGGACGTGCGTTTGTACGCGTTCAACGACATCACCCGGCACATCGAAGATGCGCAATCATTGGAGGAAGCACGTCACGCCGCCGACACTGCCAACGAAGCCAAGACGCTGTTCCTGGCAACCATGAGCCATGAAATCCGCACGCCGTTGTATGGGGTGCTGGGCACCCTTGAGTTACTCGGCCTGACCAACCTGGACCCGCACCAGCAAACCTACCTGCACACCATCCAGCGCTCGTCAGCCACGCTATTCCAACTGATCAGCGATGTGCTGGATGTCTCGAAGATCGAGTCCGGGCAAATGGCGATAGAAGCCATGGACTTCTGCCCCCTGGACATACTCGAAGACACGCTGCACACCTACACCGCGTTCGCCCAGCGCAAGGGCTTGCAGCTCTACAGCTGCATCGACCCGCAGTTGCCTGACTGCGTAATGGGCGACCCGATGCGCATCCGCCAGATCCTCAACAACCTAGTGAGCAACGCCATCAAGTTCACCGACACCGGCCGTGTGGTCATTCGTGCCAGGGTGATCGGGCGCGACAGCGACAGCGTCGATCTGGAATGGCAAGTCACCGACTCCGGCGTCGGCATCCCCGAGGCACAGCAGGCCAAGCTGTTCGACCTGTTCTACCAGGCACCGGATACGGCCAGCGAAGGTGGCGCCGGCCTGGGGCTGCCGATATGCCGGTGGCTGGCGCAGATGATGGGCGGTGAAATCAGGCTGGTCAGCGAGCCGGGCCTGGGTAGCAGTTTTACGCTGAAAATCCGCCTGCCCTTGTGCAGCGGGGCACTGACCCACCCGCCAGTGATCGAACCGAGCCCCACGCCGGTGTACGTGCAGGCACCGGTGCGCGAACTGGCACAGTCGATGAGTGACTGGCTCAATCGCCTGGGCATTGCGGCCGACCTGGCGGCGGCCATCCAGGAAAAAGACAGCCGCCACGCGGTGCTGGTCGACCTGCTGCCCAGCGAGCCCCCCTGCCCCTGGACCGGCCCACGTGTACTCTGCCTGCCGGGCGCGCACAGCCCGCCACTGCATACGGCGCAAGGCTGGGTAGTCGATTTGCATGATGTACGCACCCTCGCCGCCACCGTGTCACTGGCGCAGCACGGCAAGTATGAGCAACCCGCAGCGGCACAGCCGCGCAGCGCCGGTCATTTGGGGTTGCGCATCCTGGTCGCCGAGGACAACCCGGTCAACCAGGCGATCATCAAGGAACAGCTAGAGGCGCTGGGTTGCTCGGTGACCCTGGCCGTCAACGGTGAGCAGGCGTTGCAACTGTGGCAACCGCAGGTCTTCGACCTGGTACTGACCGATGTGAATATGCCGTTGATGAACGGTTATGAACTGGCCAGGAAGCTGCGCGAGCATGATCCGCAGTTGCCGATCATCGGCGTGACCGCCAACGCAATGCGCGAAGAAGGCGTGCGCTGCCTGGCGGTGGGCATGAACGCCTGGATCGTCAAACCCTTGAGCCTGCAAACCTTGCGTGCGCAGTTGATCAAGTTTTGCCAGGCCAAGCCGCCGCCGGAGCGCGCCGTCGCGGTTTTCGATGACCGCGTGCAACTGTCGGACACGATGCGCCCCCTGTTCATCAGCACGTTGCGCCAAGACCTGCAGCAGATCGGCGCAGCCCTTGAGCAACGTGATGCGCACAGCCTCGGGCAGCGCCTGCATTCAGTCGCCGGTGCCCTGGGCGCCGTGCAGGCACTGGCGCTGTCCCAGGCCTGCATCGAACTGGAAAGTGCACTCAACAGCAGCAGCCTCAATACCGCACTGGTACTCAACGTGAAGGCGGTCATGCAGCGAATGTCGGCCATCCTGGAGACGCTCCAGCCTGGGCACACTTCACTCACTTGAACTGGCACTACGGACGGCCCCTTATGAAAACATTCAACGTGGTTATCGCGGACGATCACCCGATCGTGCTGCTCGGTGTACGCGAACTGGTGGAGCGTGATACGCGCTTTGCGGTCGTTGGCGAGGCTGTCTGTTCGGCGGGCTTGATCGAGTTGCTGCAACGCCAGGTGGTCGACATCGTGATCACCGACTACAACATGCCGGGCGACTCGCCCTACGGTGACGGGCTGAAACTGGTGGAGTACCTGAAACGGCATTTCCCGCAGGTGCAGATCCTGATCCTGACGATGATTTCCAATCACCTGATCCTCACCCGCCTGCAGGAACTGGGCGTGGTCGGCATCATCCAGAAAAGCCAATTGCACACCGAGATTCAACTGGCGCTCAAAGCCATTGCGCAACAAGGCGCCTATCACAGCCTGGAGCCGCCGAAGACCTCGGTGATCGAGACGCTGACGGCGATCGACGAACGCGTTTCCACGTTGTCACCCAAAGAGTTCGAAATCTTGCGCTTATTTATTGCCGGCATGAGCGTGAGTGATATTGCACGCTGCCAGAACCGAAGTTCCAAAACCATCAGCGCGCAAAAGATTTCAGCCATGCGCAAACTTGAAGTGAGCAGCGACCAAGACTTGTTGGCTTATTGCCTGGCCCGCAACATTTTCAACTAACAAGCACTTGCAAGCCATTCCTAGATAATGGCTTTGCCCTTTATTTACGGGCCTAAAAGCTGTTCAACCCGCGCAAACTTCCCGCCCCTCGTGCCACTTATAAGAATCGTCTTATTTGCCCGCCTGCCACTGCCCCTTACTCTTTGCGGGCAGTTCAACAACAGCATTTTCCAACTAACACTTACGGACATCATCATGAAGAAGTTTTCCCTGGCTGTTATCGCCTCGGCCATTATCGCCGCTTCCGGCAGTGCATTCGCCGCAGACCCGGTAACCCCCACTCCAACCCTGGGTGGCAGCGGCAAAATCACCTTCACCGGCGTGATCAACAACGATGCATGCTCGGTGGACGGCGCCAACTCCGACCGCACCATTTCGGTCGACATGGGCAACGTTTCGATCAAGGACATGGGCACCGCAGAAAACCCGGCTGCCGGTCGCGTGACCGCCAAAGACTTCAACCTGAACGTCAACTGCAACGCAGGCACCAAGGTCGCGATGATCTTTGACGCCAACAACGGCGGTTCGGGCCTGGTCACCGGCAAGAAAGTCCTGGCGCTGAACGCCGGCTCCGCTTCGGCGAAAAACGTCGGTATCGCCCTGCTCGACAGCAACGGCGCGCTGATCGATCTCAGCTCGCCATCCACGGCGCGCATTGAAAGCACCATTCACGGCCAAGGTTCCGAAGGCGGCGACGCCACCTTGAGCTTCGCAGCCGCCTACGTGACCACCGCAGCCGCCGGCTCGGCGGTTGCCGGTCGTGGTGATGCAACCCTGCCGTTCATCCTGCAATACGAATAATCGGCGCCCCGGCACCCGACGTGCGAGGCCCCGCGGCCTCGCCATTCCTTCTGATCACACTGGATAAACCTCATGCTGCCTCGTTCGATTGCCGCATGCCTGGGGCTGCTGGGCATGCTTATGGCGACCCAGGCCGGCGCCAGCATTTCACTGAACGCCACCCGCATCGTCTTCGATGGCGACCACAAGGAAGCCAACATCACTGTGCGTAACGGTAACCAGGATGTATTGGTGCAATCCTGGGTCGACATGAATGACGCCGGCGCCAGCCGTGCGCCCTTTGCGGTCACGCCGCCCCTGGCCCGCGTGTTTGCCAAGGAACAGCAACTGCTGCGCGTGCTGTATGAAGGCACCGGTATGCCCACGGACCGCGAGTCGGTGGTGTGGCTCAACGTCCAGGAAATCCCCAAGGCCAGTGAGGCCGAGAACACCTTGCAGTTGGCCATCCGCCAACGCATCAAGATTTTTTTCCGGCCTGCCGGGCTGCCCGGCAGTGCCTTGCAAGCCCCGGCACAGCTTGAATGGACATTGGTCCGACAAGGCGCGCAGACGCTGCTGAGCGTGAAAAACCCGACGCTGTATCACGTGTCGATGGCCGACATCAAAGTGCAGGCGCAACTGGCGAGCGACTCCACCATGATTGCGCCCGGCGAGCACAAGCAATTTTCGCTCGGTGCCCTGCCCACCAGCGGCCCGGTGCAATTGTCGTTCTACAGCATCAATGACTACGGCGCGCAGAATCACTACACCACGCCCCTTTCAAGCGGCGTTTCGGCCCCTGCACACGCCACTGAATCACGACTGGCCCCTTAAGCCTGCTCTCTAACCCCCAGGCGAATGCCGGGTGCGTATTTGCGTGCCTGCCTGTTCGCTGCCGGGGGACGTCAAAGGTCTTCGCATGTCTTCTCTTTCCAGCAACAGGCCCGTGCGTTGCGCACTGAAATTCAAGACACTGTCGTTGGCGATTGCCGCCAGCTTGCCGGCCTGGGTGATGGCCGATGAGGCCACCGAAGCCTTCAACACCACGTTTTTACAAGGTGGGCAGGCGGTCGACCTGCAGCAATTGCTCGCGGCCAACAGTGTGCTTCCGGGCAATTACCGGGTGGACCTGTTCAGCAACGAAGTGCTGGTCGGGCGGCGTGACATCGACTTCCTGCGCAACCCGAAAAACGGTCAGGTCGAAGCCTGCCTGACCCTCGACCTGCTCAAGCAACTGGGAATCGACATGGCTCGCCTGCAGGCTCAAGGCAAAATCGACCCTGAACATCCCACGCCCTGCTACTCACTGGCGCAGCTGATCGAAGACGCCAGCGTGCGGTACGACAGCAGCCGCCTGCGCCTGATGGCAAGCATTCCACAAATAGCCCTGCAACGTGGTCTGCGCGGCTATGTCGACCCGCAATTATGGGACGACGGCGTGCCGGCCGCGTTCATCAACTACCAACTCAACAGCAGCCGCACGGCCGGCGACTATCAAACCCGTGTCACCCATAACCTGGGCTTGCGCAACGGCATCAACCTGGGTGCCTGGCGCCTGCGCAACGAGTCGAATTTCAGTGGTGGCACCGCGCGCTCGAACACCTTCACCAGCAACCGTACCTACGTGCAGCATGACGTGACGGCGATCAAAGGCCAGTTCAGCGCCGGTGAGATCTTCTCCGATACCGACCTGTTCGACAGCGTGCGCTATCGCGGCGTGAAACTGGCCTCGGATGAAGGCATGCGCGCCGACAGCGAGCGCGGTTATGCACCCGTGATCCGTGGCGTGGCGCAGACCAACGCGACCGTGGAAATCCGTCAGAACGACTACATCCTCTACACTGCCAACGTAGCGCCGGGCCCGTTCGAGATCAACGACATCTACCCCAGCGGCTCCAACGGTGATTTACAAATCACCGTGATCGAAGCCGACGGCAGCCGCCGCGTGACGATGCAGGCGTTTTCCAGCCTGCCGATCATGGTGCGTGAAGGCCAGGTCAAGTACAGCGTCTCGGCGGGCACGTTCAAGAGCAATGCCGAGGGCCTGGCGACTCCCCGATTTGTCAGCAGCACCGTGGCATATGGCTTGACCAGCAGCCTGAGCGGCATCGTCGGTGTACAAGCCAGCGAGGCGTACAACGCGCTGTCTCTGGGAGCCGGCAAAAACACCGCACTGGGCGCGGTATCGCTGGATGTCACACACTCATCGAGCAAGGCCCGGGGGCAAACCACCCAGGGCAACAGCGTGCGCGCCCTGTATGCCAAGACCTTTGCCGGCACCGACACCAACTTCACCCTGGCAGCCTACCGCTACTCCACCGAGGGCTACCGCAGTTTCACCGACCACGTCGAAGACATCAGCGAAGGCGCGCGCGTACGCACCGGCCACTCCAAGACCCGCACCGACCTGACGATCAACCAAAGCCTCGGGCGTCATCGTGAATACGGCAGCCTCTACGTGAACGCCAGCGATCAGCGCTATTGGAACCGTGGCGGCTCCCAGAGTTTTTCCGCCGGCTATACCAGCAACTGGGGCGATGTGACTTACAACCTCGGCGTCACGCGTACCAAGCAAATCGTCACCTGGGGCGAACCCAGCGATGACACCCAAGTGAACCTGTCCATCTCCTTCCCGTTGGGCAGCCAGCCGCGTGCGCCACGAGCGTTCGTCACCACCAGCAGCAGCCGCGGCGACACCACCACCCAAGCCGGTATCAACGGCTACGTCGCCGACACCAGCGACACCTTTTATTCGGTGCAAGCCGGCCACAGCGACACCAGCGGCGATTCGGGCTCGGTGAACATCAACAGCCGGACCTCGGTAGCGGACGTCAGCCTGGGTTACAGCCAGGGCCAGGGCTACAACTCGCAGAACCTCAACCTCGCAGGCTCCGTGGTGGCCCACGCGGGCGGGATCAACCTGGGGCAGACCGTCAGTGAAACCTTCGCGCTGGCCGAAGTGCCCGGTATCAGCGGGGCAAAAATCGGCAGCTACAGCGGCGTCGAAACCGGCTACAACGGCTATGCGGTGATCCCCACGGCCCAACCCTACCGGGTGAACTGGGTGAGCCTGGACACCCGAGACCTGGGCGGCGATGTCGAAATCAGCAATGCCACGCAACAATTGGTGCCGCGCCGTGGCGCCATCGTTGTGGCGCACTACAGCGGCACCACCGGACGGCGGGTACTGTTCGAGTTGTTCGATGCCCAGCACCAACCGCTGGCGTTTGGCGCGTCGCTGGAAGATACCCAAGGCAAGCAACTGGCGATCGCCGATCCGAACGGCAACGCCCTGGCATTGGTGGAGCAGGATCACGGCACCTTGATCATCAAGTGGGGTGAACAGCAATGCACTGCGAGCTACGCGCTGCCACCGCAGAACAAGGCGCTGAACTATGAGCGCCAGGCGCTGGTGTGCAAGCCCCCGGCCGGTTGAGGGGGCCGAGCATCAATGCGTGCGTGCGCTCCTCTGCACCACGCACATGGGTGTACCTGCCACCGGCTCTTTGACGATCTGCACATGCACGTCGAACACCTGGTGCATCAACTCGGCACTGATCACCGCCGCTGGCGCGCCATCGGCCACCAACCTGCCGCCGTGCATCACCGCCAGGTGATCGGCGTAGCGACAGGCCTGGTTGATGTCGTGCAGCACGCTGATGACGGTCTTGCCTTCGGCAGCCAGTTCGCCCATCAAGTCCAGCAGTTCGACTTGATGGCTGATGTCGAGATAGGTGGTGGGTTCGTCGAGCAGCACCACCGGCGCATTCTGTGCCAGCACCATCGCCAGCCAGGCGCGCTGGCGTTGGCCGCCCGACAAGTCGGCCAAGGCACGCTCGGCCAGGGTGTCCAGCTCCAGGCGTTGCAGGGCCTGGGTCACGTGGGACTGGTCATTGCCGCTCAGGCGCCCCCACAGCGAGTTATGTGGGCTGCGACCATAGGCAACCAACTGGCGCACGCTGACCCCCTCCGGCACGGGCAACACCTGTGGCAGGAACGCGATCTGCCGCGCCAGTTGCCGAGCGGACAAGCTGGCATAGGGCTGCCCCTCCAGGGTCAGTTCGCCCTGGGTTGGCTTGAGGATACGCGCGAAGGCTTTGAGCAAGGTGGACTTGCCGCAGCCGTTAGGGCCGATCAACGCCGTGACCTTGCCCGTCGGCGGCGCGAACGACAAACCTTGCACGATGCGCGTTGCGCCATAACCGATATCGAGCTGGTGTGCCTTCAGAATACTCATGTCATCAGCCCTTGAAGCGTGCCAGTAACCAAAGAAAATAGGGCGCGCCGATCACCGCCGTGAGCACCCCTGCCGGGATCTCGCTGGGAGCGATCAAGGTGCGTCCGAGGGTATCGGCGAGCACCAGCAGCAACGCGCCGATCAACATCGCCGCCGGCATCAGGAAGTGGTGATGCCCGCCCACCAGGCGCCGCGCCATATGCGGCGCCACCAGCCCAATGAAACCGATCGGCCCGATCACGCCGACGCCCAGGCTGGTGAGCATCACTGCACAGGCCATCGCCCACCCGCGCGTGCGGTTCAACGCAGTGCCCAGGCTATGCGCCGCCTCATCACCGAGCGCGATCAGGTTCAGTGGCTTGGCCAGGCACAACCCCAGTGGGATCAATACGAGAAATGGCAACACCAACCCCACATGGTGCCAGTTGCGGCTCCACAGGCTGCCGGTGAGCGCGAGCAATGCGGTGTTGATATCCAGCGGGTGGGACAGGATCAGGAACTCGGTGATGCTGGACAAGGTCACCGCAATCGCCACCCCGGACAGCGCAAAGCGCACCCCGGAAAAACTCACCCCGCTGTTGTACAACGCCAACAGCAAAGCCCCGGCCGCTCCACCCAGGCACGCCACCAGTGGCAGCCAGGCAATCGGCAATTGCGGCCAGGTGATGATCGCCACGGTAAGCGCCAACCCTGCGCCCTGGGTCACCCCGAGAATCTCCGGCGAGGCCAGCGGGTTGCGTATCACACCCTGCACTATCGCGCCTGCCAGGCCGAAAGCGCAGCCGGCAAGGATCGCGATCAGGCTGCGCGGCAGGCGGTGGTTCCACACTTCAAAATCGACGGCGTCGTGGGCCAACAGGCGCTCCACCACCGTTTCGGGCGTGAGCCACAGGGTGCCGGCGCTGAGGCTGACAAACGTCACCAGCAGCAACAGGCCCGCCAGCAGCCAAAGGCGAAAGCGTGGCCGAGTCATAGGGCGCGCCTGGCGAGAAAGAGAAAGAATGGCGCACCGATCAACGCGGTGACGACCCCGGCAGGGGTTTCCACGGGGAACGCGACGGCGCGGCTGAGCAGGTCGGCGCCGAGCACAATCACTGCGCCCAGGGCGGCACTCAGCGGGATCAGCCAGCGATAGTCGTTACCGAGAAACTGCCGCACGATATTGGGCGCAATCAGCCCGACGAACCCGATGGGGCCGACGGCGCAGACACTGGCGCCCACTAACAACAGACTGGCGACGAAGACCTGCAGGCGCAGGCTGGCGATGCCCACACCCAACGAGCGGGCGGCCTCCTCGCCCAGGTTGATCAAGTTCAAGCGCGGCGCGCACCACAACGCCCACAGACCGCCGACCAGGGTGCAGGGCCAGAGCAGTTGCACCTGCGCGGCGCCCACGTTGGCCAGGGAACCAGCCAGCCAGTTGAGGACACTTTGCGCCTGGGCCTCGACCAGAATCACCGTGAGCCGCGTCAACGCCGCGCATAACGCCGCCACGGCCACACCGGCCAATACCAGGCGCCCCTGGGACGTTGTGGGCGACCAGGCGCCGCCGAGGCTGAACACCGTGACCCAGGCCAGCGCGCCCCCCACGCACGTCATCAACAAGGCGCCACCGGCAAAGGGTGGCGCCACCAGGCCGGTGGAAAACAATGCCAGGCCCAGCGCCGCCCCGGCGGTTACGCCGAACAGAGACGGCGAGGCCAGGCGGTTACGCGTGATGCCTTGCATCAATGCCCCCGCCAGGCCCAGGCAGGCACCCACCAACGCCGCGCACACCGCACGCGGCACCCGCAGCTGGGCGACGATATAAGCCATGTTGCCGCCCGAGTGACCTTGGTGCACCAGGCCATTCCACGCATCCGCCGGGGTGATCACAAACGGCGACCAGCTATACAGCGAAAGCCAGAACAACCCACCTCCCAACAGCACGATGCCGGCGGCGGCTAAACTGCGCTGCACGGTTATTGGCTCAGTACGGCTTTGCCGCCCTTGAGAATCGCCAGGGCGTCTTCGGCGATTTGCTCGGAGGCCAATACCCCTCGATTGCGCGCCCAACTGTCACCGTCCACTTCGGCCACATGCTGGTTGCGCACCGCACCAAGCACCTGCCACAGCGGTTGCTTGCTCCAGGCGTCGACGATGCTCGGGCGGCGGTAATGGCCGACCAGCAACCAGCCCGGATCCAGCGCCAGCAGTTGCTCCAGGCTGACAAACTCCGTCGGCGCCGCCTTGGCACGTACCGACGGCACTTTCAGGCCGATGGCTTGCAATACGCTACCGGCATAGGAGTCCGGGCCGTGCACGGAAAAACTGTCTTCGCGCGCAACGCCGAACAGCACACTGGCGCCTGCGGGGATCTGCTGTGCAATCGCCTTCAGGTGCTCACGGTTCTGCGCGATACGCGCCTGCATCTGCGGGCTCTTGCCCAACGCTTTTCCGATCAGTTCGGCGGACTTGAGGCTGCCCTGGTAATCCTCACCGCGCGAGGGCAGCAGCAAGGTCGGTGCGATACTGGAAAGGTCGCTATACAGCGCCTGGTGGCGGTTCAGGTCGGCGACGATCAGGTCAGGCTTGAGCCTGGCGATTTCCTCGATGCTCGGCTGCGAGCGCAAGCCCACGGACGTCCACTGGCCGATGGCCTGGCGCACCTTTGGCAACACGCGGTTGGCGTCGCCATCATCCGCCGCCCCGACAGGCGTGACGTCGACTGCCGCCAGGCTGTCGAGAAAGGAAAACTCCAGTACCACCACGCGCTTGGGCGCATCCGGCAGATGCACGGCGTGCTGGCCGTCATTGAGGTCGATGGGAGCGGCGCATAACGCGCTTGAAGAGAACGCCAGGAGACAGGCGGCAAGGGTCGCAATGGAGCGCAGTAATCGCATGAAGCACCTCGGCGTTGACACACCCCGCCTAGACAGGCCGGGGAAAACGGCGGGTACTATTCCACAACGGCGCGGTGCAATCAAAAAACATTCTTATTAACACCACGCCGGCCGACCAGACGGTCAATGGCTTATTGCGGCCATTGCTCAAGCAATATCGACACGAATTTTTCCGCCGCCGGCGAAAGCGACGCCCCACGGCGGTAGACCAGACCCAACGAGCGGTTCACCACCGGCTCGATCAACGGGACGCTGACCAAGGTGGGATGGTCCTCGGCCGGCATGGCCAGGCTCGGCATCGCCGACACTCCCAACCCAGCCTCCACCAGGCCCAGCGAGGTCGACAGATGCTGGACTTCGTAGAACCACTGCGGCCGCCAGCTCAAGCCAGACAAGGCATGATCGAGCAGCATGCGGTTGCCGCTCAGGCGCCCGACGCCGATCAGGCGGTAATCGCTCAGTTCAGACCAGGTGACCGCACTGCGCTTGGCCAACTCATGATCACGCCGGCAGGCCAACACAAACGGTTCGCTGACCAAGGGCACGAACTCGATGTCCGGGTGCTGCCCACTCATCATGTTGATACCGAAATCAGCTTCCCCACGCAGGACCGCTTCAAGCCCCTCGTTGGCACTCAAGTCCAGCAGGCGGATGCGGATTTTTGGGTAGCGTTCGTTGTACAGACGAATCACCGAGGGCAGGAAATAGAAAGCAGCCGTCGGGATGCACGCCAGGGTGACCCGGCCGATCTGGCGTTCGGCGAGTTCACGGATATTGAGAATCGACTCGTCGAAGTCGTCCAGCAGGCGGCGTGCCTTGGGCAGGAAGTCGCGGCCGACGCTGGTGAGGCTGACCTTGCGCGTGGTGCGATCGAGCAACGCGGTGCCCAAGCCCTCTTCGAGCTTTTTGATCCGGCGGCTGAGTGCGGGCTGGGACAGGTGCAGGGCATCGGCAGCTTCGTGAAAACTGCCCAGTTCGGCGATCTTCACGAAAGATCGAATGTCGTTAAGCTCATAGTCCACGTTATGCCTCATCCGCTGCAAGGTTTGAAAAGAAAATCCAGCGTAAATTTATCATTCGTAAAACGCAACAATCTCGTCAATTTTTGCATTTGATAGATCTTTTAAAGCTTGAGACTCTTGTTCGCAGAGCATCAATTAACTCGATTGATCAACAAGAGTCAGTATCATGCAAAGAATTCCCTGTGTGCTGATGCGTGGTGGCACCTCCAAAGGCCCGGTATTTCTAGCCTGGGATTTGCCGGCAGCGATTGAGGCCCGTGACGAGCTGCTGCTCAACCTGATGGGTTCCGGCCACGAGCTGGAGATCGATGGCATTGGTGGCGGCAGCCCGCAAACCAGCAAGGTCGCGATTGTCAGCCCCTCACTGCATCCCGATGCGGACGTTGATTACCTGTTCGTTCAAGTGATGGTTTCGCAACGCCGCGTCGACAGCGCGCCCAACTGCGGCAACATGCTGTGCGCCGTCGGCCCTTTCGCCATCGAACAGGGCCTGGTCAAAGGCACGCCGGGGCGCACCCGGGTACGTATTCGCAATGTGAACACCGGGACCCTTATCCATTCGCAGGTGTACACTCCGGATGGCAACGTCAGTTACGAGGGCGACACCGCCATCGACGGCGTGCCGGGCACCGCAGCACCGGTGCAACTGACGTTCCTCGATGCGGCCGGCAGCAAGACCGGCAAGCTCTTCCCCACCGGCAGCACGCAGGATGTGATCGACGGTATTGCCGTCACCTGCATCGATATGGCGATGCCGATGGTGCTGATCGAGGCTGGCCAACTGGGCAAGCGCGGTGATGAAAGCCCGGCGGAACTGGACGCCGACAAAGACTTCCTGCGGCGGCTTGAGTCATTGCGGCTGCAGGCCGGCCAGGCCATGGGCCTGGGCGATGTCAGCCACAAAGTGATTCCCAAGCCGGTACTGGTCTCGCCTGCCAAAGCCGACGGTACAATTCAGGTTCGCTATTTCATGCCGCACAACTGTCACCGGGCCCTGGCCATTACCGGCTCGATTGGCCTGGCCACCGCCTGCGTGATAGAAGGCAGCATCGTTGCGCAGATGCTCGGCGGGATCAGTACGCCGCGCCCTCAAGCGGTGCGTATCGAGCACCCCAGCGGCGGGATTGATGTCGTATTGTCCTACACCGGGCTCAACAGTGAGACAATCCAGGCATCCGTCGTTCGTACTGCGCGCAGGCTTTTTTCCGGCTACGTCTACGCCACAGATTCACAGCGCCTCGCCGGATAATTCCGGCGGTCGTTGGCATTTTTTGCATCCGCACAATTCTAAAAATGGGTGATGCCATGAAAGTTGTTAAATCGCTCTACTTCCAGATTCTCTGCGCCGTGGTACTGGGCATCGTGGTCGGGCATTTCTGGGCCCAGCAAGCCATTGCACTCAAACCGCTGGGTGATGCATTCATCAAGCTGATCAAGATGATGATTGCGCCCGTGGTGTTCTGCACCATCGTCACGGGCATCGCCGGGATGAGCGATAAACGCTCGCTCGGGCGCCTGCTCAGCAAGACCCTGCTGTTGTTCCTGGGCTTGACGGTGATCAGCCTGCTGATCGGCCTGGTGGCGGTATTTGTGTTCCAGCCGGGCGCGGGCATGAACATCGATCCCAGCCAGCTGAGCACCAAAGGCTTGACCCAATACACCGAGTCGGCCGCCAAGCTTGGGGTGGTGGAATTTTTCATGCATATCATCCCGGAGACGTTTATCGGCGCCTTCAGCAAGGGTGAAGTGCTGCCGGTGCTGTTTATTGCGGTGTTGTCCGGCTTTGCCTTGTCGTCACTGGGCGAGCGTGGCAAGCCGGTGCTCGACGTGCTCGAAGCCGCCTCGCAGATGGTGTTCAAGATCTTCGCCTACCTGATGCGTTTCGCCCCGATCGGCGCCTTCGGTGCCTTGGCGTTCACCGTCGGCCAGTACGGCATCACGTCACTGGGCTCGCTGGCCGAGCTGATCATGACCTTGTACATCGCCTGCGGTTTCTTCGTGTTCGTGGTACTGGGCAGCCTTTGCCGCGCCAACGGTTTCAGCCTGTGGAAACTGCTGCGCTACTGCCGCGAAGAGTTCCTGGTGGTACTGGGCACCTCCTCCACCGAACCGGTCATGCCGCGCATGCTGGAAAAGCTCGAAGCGCTGGGTTGCAAAAAAGGCGTCGTGGGCCTGGTATTGCCCACCGGGTACTCGTTCAACCTGGACGGCACCGCGATCTACCTGTCGCTGGCGGCGATCTTCATTGCCCAGGCCTGCAATATCGACCTGAGCCTGACGCAGATCATCACCATGCTGGCAATCATGCTGCTGTCCTCCAAGGGCGCTGCCGGCGTCACCGGCAGCGGGTTCGTCGCACTGGCCTCGACCCTGACGGTCATTCACGACATCCCATTGGCCGGCCTGGCGTTGCTGATCGGCATCGACCGCTTCATGTCTGAAGCGCGGGCCCTGACCAGCCTGGCCAGCAACGCCGTCGCGACGGTGGTGATTTCACTGTCGGAAAATGCCTGCGATCGCGAAACGCTGCACCGGATGCTCGACGCCAAACCCTCTGCGGCACCGGTAGAAGCCTGGGAAGACCTGAAAGTCCCCAAACGCGCTTAGCACTCCCCGGGCAACGCCCCTCCTGACTTGACTCCCTCCCCCGCCAGGCGCCTTTGCCCGCCCGGCGGGCCAGGGCTCGTGCGCCTCGGCGTCAGCCATTATTACGATAACAACAAGAGAATCGTCCTATGCTTGCTTTCCTTGGCTTGGCCATGGTGGTCGTATTCACCGTCCTCATCATGACAAAGCGCTTGTCGCCGATCGTCGCGCTCACCGTGGTACCCATCGTCTTCGCGGTGATCGGCGGTTTTGGCGGCACCACCGGCAAGATGATGCTCGATGGCCTGAAAATGGTCGCACCGTCTGCCGCCTTGCTGCTGTTTGCGATCCTGTTTTTCGGCCTGATGATCGATGCGGGCCTGTTTGACCCGCTGATCCGCAAGATCCTCAAGCGGGTCAATGGAGACCCGATGAAGATCGCGGTGGGCACCGCCCTGCTGTCGTTGCTGGTGGCACTCGACGGCGACGGCACCACGACCTACATGATTACCTGCGCGGCCATGCTGCCGCTGTACAAACGCATCGGCATGAACCCGATGATCCTGGCAACCATCTCCATGCTGTCGCTGAGCATCATGAGCGGCATGACGCCCTGGGGCGGCCCCGCAACACGGGCGATCGCCGCGCTGGGCCTGGATGCCGGAGAATACTTCGTGCCGCTGCTGCCGACCATGATCGGCGGCGCCCTGTGGGTGGTGTTCACGGCCTTTCTACTCGGGCGAGCCGAGCGCAAGCGCATCGGTAACGTGCAACTGCAAAGCGGCGGCGGCAACTGCTATATCAACGCGATTCTTGAGGACACGCCGCACAAGCGCCCGAAGCTGGCGTACGTCAACCTGGCCTTGGTGATTGCGGTGATGGCGGCCCTGGTGATGGGGCTGATGCACTCTGCGATCCTGTTTCTGATCGGCTTTGTGCTCGCACTGATGATCAACTACCCGCAATTGGACATTCAGAAAGAACGCATCCTGGCGCACTCAGGCAACGCCATGACGGTGGTGCTGCTGGTATTCGCCGCAGGGATTTTTGCCGGGATCTTTTCCGGCACCAAGATGGTCGACGCCCTGGCCCAGACACTGGTCGACTGGATCCCGCCGTCCTGGGGCCACCTGTTCCCACTGGTGGTGGCAATCACCAGCATGCCGCTGACCTTCGTACTGTCCAATGACGCCTACTATTTTGGCGTGGTGCCGATCCTGGCCAATGCCGCCGCGGCTTATGGCATCGACCCGGTCGAAATCGCACGCGCCTCGATCCTGGGGCAACCCGTGCACCTGATGAGCCCATTGGTGGCCTCGACCCTGCTGCTGGTGGGCATGGTGGATCGCGATATCGGTGACTTCCAGAAAGCCACCGTCAAGTGGGCTGTGCTGACCTCCCTGGTCGTCACCGCGCTGGCCCTGCTGACCGGCGCCATCAGCCTGTTCATCTGAGACCCCACCGCTACTGCTGCCGTCCAACGCGCCTCGCTCAAGGGGCGCGTGCTGCCCTGCACCCCAATAACAACAATGAGAGAGTTGCCATGAACCCTGTGTATACCCGTCGGGCTCTGTTTTGCGCGTTGGGCCTGGTGCCCTTCACCGGTGCCAACGCCGAAGGCTTTATTGATGAAAGCAAGCTCAAGTTGCAGCTGCGCAATGTGTATTTCAACGAGAACTTTCGTGACGAGCACGGCATGAGCGCACGCGCCGCAAGAACCGCAAAAAGCGAACGCACGGAATGGGCCCAGGGCTTCCTGCTGGATTATCAGTCCGGGTTTACCGCCGGCACCCTCGGCTTCGGCGTGGATGCCCTGGGGCTGTACGGTATAAAGCTCGATTCAGGCCGCGGCCGCAGCGGCACCGGGCTGATGCCGGTGCACGATGACGGGCGGGCGGCCGGCGAATTTGCCAGCGCCGGCGCGACCGCAAAAGCCCGGTTCGCCAAAACCACCGTCAAGTACGGCACTTTGCTCCCCAAAACCCCGGTGCTGATTTACAACGATGCACGCTTGCTGCCCCAGACCTACCAGGGTACTCAAGTGAGCAGTAACGACATCGAGAACCTGAGCGTCACCGGCGGGCACCTGGACCGCTTCAAACTACGCGACTCCACCAACAGCGTGCCGATCGTGCCGGATGGCTACAGCGGGGCAAAGTCAGGGGATTTCAACTACGCCGGGGCCGAGTACAAATGGGGTAAAAACATTCGCTTGAGCTATTTCTACGGGGAACTCGAGAACTTCTACCGGCAGAACTTCGCGGGCATCCAGTACGACCTGCCATTGGCCGGTGGCGTGCTGACCAGCGACCTGCGCTACTTCAATAGCGTTGATAGCGGCTCTGCCTACGCCGGCAAAATCGACAATGACATGCTCAGCGGCCAGTTATCCTACGCCATCGCCGGCCATACACTCGGCGGCGGCTATCAGACCTTGCGCGGGGATGCCGGGTTGCCCTACATCAGCGGCGCAACCGTGTACTCGTTCAGCAACGCCGGTATCGGCAAATTCATCGAGGAAGACGAAAAGACCTGGATGCTCAGCTACGGCTACAACTTCGCGGCCGCCGGGGTGCCCGGCCTGACCTTTTCGACACGCTACCTGAGCGGCGACGACGGCAAGTCCGCGACGACGGTCAAGGAGTGGGAGCGTGATACCGAACTGGCCTACGTGGTGCAAGCCGGCACGTTCAAGGGATTGGGGGTGCGCCTGCGCAACTACGTCTATCGCTCTGAATTCTCCCGGGGCCGCGACAGCAACCGCCTCTACCTCACCTATGACATCGCGCTCTGGTAGGTCGATGTTAGCGGCCCTGGTGGGCCGCTTTGCTGCGGCAAATCATGAAAAAGCTCGAGCAATACCTGCTCCAGGATGCCGAAGAAACATCGGATCTGCGCCTGCTTCAACGCCTGGGGCCGGGTGACCAGATAGACCTCCATATCGGGAAGTTCTAGCTCGGGGAACAGCTCGCTCAGGTCTTTGGCCAGGATACGCGGCAGGACAGCCACGCCCATCCCCTGGCGCACCGACTCCAGCTGTACGGCAAACGAGTTCACGCTGATTTGCGCACGGTCCAGGCCCGCCGCCTTTGCGGCACGCATTTGCGGCAACATATCCAGCGGAGGCAGCAAGGCGATATTGACCGCCGTCTCCAGGGTCACCGGTGGCGATCGCTTCAGATAGCCGGCATCCGCGAAGACGCCGTAGGCAAGCTTGCCGATGGGCCGATAGATCAGCGATGGCTCGCCCAGGTGCACGGTGCGGATCGCGATATCCGCCACGCCACGGACGATCTTGTGAAACTCGGCGGTGACCTGTAACTCCACGGAGCAGCGCGGATGCAGGGCCGTAAAACGCCGTGCGGCCTCCAGCACACCGGCAGAAAACCCTTCACCGGCACTGACCAGGACACTGCCCTGTAGTGTTGTGTGCTCCCCGGACAGGTCCACCGCCGTTTGACGCCGCAAGCCCTCCTCCGCAGCCAGGGCGACCTCCACCAGGGATTGGCCACGCGAAGTCAACCAACACCCTTCAACACCTCGCTCCACCAGCGGCTCACCGAGGGCCGCTTCCAGCTGGGTCAGGCGACGGGACACGGTGGACGCCGCGATACCCAGCAACTGGCCCGCCTGCAGAAAACTGCCACGCCGCGAGACGGCCAACAACAAACGAAGATCGTCCCAATTTGCCTGCACCGCCATACCCCTGATCCTCCATGGTCTGCAAATATGCAAAGCCATTATGCAGCAGTCGCTGTTTTTCAGGCGTGGCCTCAGCGGTATATCTACCGCCCTTCGAAACGACTGGAATGAAATGTATGACCAAGGGCCTCGACCATGACGCAGAACACGCGGTGATGCGCAACGTATTCGTTACGGGATCAACCGGCTTGCTGGGAAACAACCTGGTACGGGAACTAGTCGCACGGGGCTACGCCGTCAAAGCGCTTGTCCGCTCAAAAGCCAAAGGTGAACAGCAGTTCAATGACCTCCCCACCGTGCAACTAGTGGTTGGCGACATGGCCGACATCGACGCGTTCGCCCCCTCGTTGCGCGGCTGCGATACGGTGTTTCATACGGCAGCGTTCTTTCGCGACAACTACAAGGGCGGCAGCCACTGGGAAGCGCTCGAAAAAATCAATGTCGCCGGTACGCGAGACCTGCTTGACCAGGCCTACCGCGCGGGGGTCCGCCGGTTTGTGCATACCTCGTCGATTGCCGTGCTCGACGGCGCCCCAGGCTCCGCTATCGATGAGACATGCCTGCGTGCCGAAGCCGATGCGGATGACTACTACCGCAGCAAGATCCTCGCCGACCGTGTGGTGTTGACCTTTCTTGAAACGCATCCCCAGATGTTCGCCTGCATGGTGCTGCCGGGCTGGATGTGGGGCCCGGGTGATATCGGCCCGACCTCCTCCGGACAATTGGTCAAGGATGTCGTCAACGGCAAGTTGCCCGGGCTGATCCCCGGCACCTTCTCCGTGGTCGATGCCCGTGATGTGGCCTGGGCTCTGATTGCCGCGGCGCAAAACGGACGACGGGGCGAGCGCTACCTCGCGGCCGGTCGGAACCTGACCATGCGCCAGTTGGTGCCTGCCCTCGGCCGGATCGCCGAGGTCAAAACCCCTGCCCGGCAACTGCCACTGCCCGTGCTCTACCTGTTGGCGGCGGTGCAGGAAGTGTATGCGCGCCTGACCGGCAAGCCGGTTTTGCTGAGCATGGCGACGGTGCGCCTATTGGTAAGAGAGGAGCACCGCACCGGCTTCAACCCTCGCAAGAGTGAACAAGAGCTGGGCCTGAGTTTTCGAGGGCTGGAGCAGACCCTTTCCGACACCGTGGCCTGGTATCGCAAGCATGGCGGGTTCAACAAAAACCAGGGCGCAACAGACAAGGTCTGATGCGTCACGGTCCTGCACAGAACCGTGAACAGCGAATGGAATCATGCCGTCCGGGCGGCAATCGCTTCCACTTCCACCAGCGCACCGGGCAACGGCAAGGCCACCACTTGCAACGCGGTGCGCGTCGGTTTGTTGGGCTGCTGCGGCGTGCCGAAGAACTGCGTATAGCCGCGCTGCAGCCCGGCGAAATCCAGCTGGCCGGCGGTTTCCTCGGCGCCCACCAGAAACACGCGCAGTTGCACGATATCGCCCAGGTCGAGGTCTTGCTGGCGCAAGATCCTGCGGATTTTGTTGAACACCGAGACCGTCTGTATTTCGGTGGTGCCGTAGGCGGCCGGGACGTTAGGATCGACCAGGTCCGGCAAGGTACCGCTGACAAACACCAGGCTCGCCGATGCGGGCACGGTGACGGTCTGCGAGATCGGGAAATCACCGATACCGGTGCGTTGAATGCTGTCGCTCATGGTGTTGCTCCTTATGAAGCGGCCACTGCCGCCATCTGTCGTTGATGAGTCACCCGTTCAGCCAGTTGCCCGACCACATGCCGCGCCGAGTTGGCCGCCGATTCCTGCCAGATACCCACGCCGCTCTGCACCAGGCCGTCACCGGCGAAATACACACGGCCGTGGGGTTGCTCCAGCAAGGCGCTGGCGTCGGCCGGAAAGTGTTCGCGTTGCAGCCAGGGGCCTTCGCTGTAGGGGATCTGCTCCCACGACACCGCCAGCGGGTGGCGCAGGTGCCTGGAGTAACCCGGATGCAGCCACTCCACGGCGTCCCTGGAGGTGGCGTACTGCTGGGCCAACGCCTGTGCGCCAAACACGTCGGCGCCCTCCCCGGTCACGTAACCGGCCACCAACACACCTTCACGGGTGTTGAGGTCGTTGCTCGGATACCACAGCAGGCGTGCCGGGTGTTCGATCCAAGAGAGGCCGCCGTAGGTGCGGTAGTCGGTCTCCCAGAAGCGCGGGGATTGCCACGCCACCTTGGTCGCCTGATCGCTGCGCGTGCTATGCAAGGCGGCCTTGATCGGGTCGCTGAAGTCGGTGTCGAGCCTGGCCAGGAGCGGCAACGGCAAGGTCGAGACCAGATAATCAGCCCGCACCACCTGTTCGCGCCCGCTGCGCGAGTCGTGGTAGGTCACCGCCACACCGTCTTCAAGCTGGCGGATCTGCCGCACCTGGGCGCCCAGCTGCACCTGCCCACGCACGCGCTCGTAGAACGCCTCGGTGATGCGGTCCATGCCGCCCACGGGCTGGAACATGGTGGCCGAGAATTCCGGAAATTCGGTGTGCAACAACGCGCCCCAGAGTTCGGGGTGCAGCAGCCGATCCAGCGCCAGCGGGCGGCGGCTGGCGGGCAAGGCGCCGGGATGGGCCGGTGAGTCCAGGTGGCCTGAACGAAGCGTGCCTTCGAACGCCAGCTCTTGGGACAAGTCGCCATACACCTGCAAGAACGCCAGCAACCGGGTGCGTTCTTCGCCGCTCAAGACATCATCGAGGGCATCGCGTTGCACCGCCTTGGCCAGCAAACCGGACAGGTGTCCACGCGTGTCGTTGATCGCCTGGCCCACCGTGAACGCCGGCTGTTGCAGGTCCGGTCGCACCAGGGCGCCATGGCTGCTGTTGACCAGCACTTCCAGCGCCACCCCCAGCTCGCTGCAATAGTCGAGTATCGTGCGATGCTGGCTGGGAATCCGCGCCGGCCCCGCATTGAAGTAGTGGCCTTGGTCAAAGGCGGCGGTTTGCGTACGGCCGTCCAGGTAGTCCACGCGGTCGCCATTACGGATTGTCCACGTGCGCCCGCCGACTCGCTCGCGAGCCTCCAGCACTTGCACGCTGAACCCGGCGCGGCTCAGTTCCAGGGCGCTGACCAGCCCGGCGATGCCGGCGCCGAGCACCAGCACGCGGGTGCCCTGCCCCAAGCCTGCGTTGAGTTTCAGGGGTTGCGGCCGGCGGTGCGACGAAGGCCCCAGGCCCAATACCGCCAGGGCATCCTTGACGGCGTGCTCGCCGCCTATTGCAGCAATCGTCGAGAGTGCTTCACGTCGTGTCAGTCCCATGTCGTTGCTCCTAGTCCGGCAGGCCCGGTGGGTTGATCCGCGACTGGTCGACACGCTCCACATCCAGGCCCCAACGTTGCAGCACCTGTTCGTATTGACCACCGGCAATGGCGCCCTCCAACGCAGTGTGGATCGGCTTGACCAGACCGTTGTCCTTGCGGGTGGTCACGGCGATATCCGCCTGCAGCGGCCAGCCGCCATTCACGGTGCCGACACGCTTGATGCCGCCGGTGATCGCCGCCGAATAGGCATACACCGAATTGGGCCCGAACAACGCATCGCTGCGCCCCGACTGCACCGCCAACTGGGCGGCGGCCTGGTCGTCGAAGTACTGCAACAACGCAGGCTTGATGCCGGCCTTTTCATTGGCTTCGTTCCAGGCCAGCAGGACTTTTTCCTGGTTGGTACCGGAGCCGACAATGATCTTCAGCCCGGCAATGTCCGAGGCCTGCTTGATCTGGCTGATCTGGCTGGTGCTCTTCACATAAAAACCGAGCACATCCTGGCGATATGTAGCGAAGTCAAAACGCTTCTTGCGCGCCTCGGTCACGGTGACGTTGCTGATCACCGCGTCGTATTTGCCCGAGCTGACGCCCAGGGGCCAGTCTTCCCAACTGGTCTGCACCACGTTGAGCTGCAGGCCCAAGCTGTCAGCGACCAACTGCGCGGTGTCGGCTTCGCTGCCGATGGTGGTCTTGTCGTCATTGGCCAGCAGCGCCAGGGGTGGCCCGGCCACGCCGGACACGGCCACCGTGAACTTGCCCGGCTGGGCGAACTTGAAGCCCGGCGGGATCTGCGCGATGGCGGTTTCATTACGCGGCGCATGAATGCGCACGCGGTCGGGGCTGAGGTCGACCTGTTGCACGGCGTACACGCTATGCGCGGTGCCGACGGCGAGCGTGAGCAAGGCCAGGCGGGCGGTGTGGATGAGCATGGGCAGTCACTCCTTGAGCTAAAGCACTTTGCCGAGAAAGGCCACGGTGCGGGGATGTCGGGGTTGGCGGAAGATCTGTTCGGGCGGGCCTTCTTCGATCAGTTGACCGTCGCAGAGAAACACCACGTGGTCGGCCACTTCGCGGGCAAAACCGATCTCGTGGGTGACGATCACCAGGGTCACGCCCAGTTGGGTCAGGCCCTTGATCACGTCGAGCACTTCGCCCACCAGTTCCGGGTCGAGTGCCGAAGTCGGCTCATCGAACAGCAGCACCTTGGGGTCCAGCGCCAAGGCTCGCGCAATGGCGACCCGCTGTTGCTGGCCGCCGGAGAGCTGGCGTGGGTAGGCATCGGCCTTGTCCGCCAGGCCGACCTTGGCCAGCATCGCGGCCGCCTTGGCCGGCGCCTCGGTCTTGCTCCAGCGCTTGTGGGCCAGAGGCGCTTCGGCGATGTTTTCCCAGGCGGTGAGGTGCGGGAACAGGTTGAAGTTCTGGAACACGAAACCGACGTCGAGACGACGCTTGAGAATCTCGCGTTCCTTGAGCTCAAACAGCAGGTCGCCCTGGCGTCGATAGCCGACGTATTCACCATCGATGGTGATATGCCCGCTGTCGATCTTCTCCAGATGGTTGATGGTGCGCAGCAACGTGGATTTGCCCGAGCCGGAGGGCCCGAGGATCACCGTGACTTTGCCCGGGTCGATGGTCAGGTCGATATCCCGCAAGACCTGCTGGTGGCCAAAACGCTTGCCCACGCCCTGGATCTGAATGCGCCCGGCGCGTGCTTCAGCCATGGGTTTTCTCCTTGAACCAGCCGCGCACGCGTTGCAGCGGCGTGGGCGGCAATACGCGCGCGGTGCCACGGGCAAAGTGGCGCTCGACGTAGTACTGGGCGCTGGTGAGCACGGTGGTGATGATCAGGTACCACACGGTCGCCACGATCAGCAGCGGGATGACCGCCTGGGTGCGGTTGTAGATGACCTGCACGGTGTAGAACAGCTCGGGCAAGGCCAGCACGTAAACGATGGAAGTGCCCTTGACCAGGCCGATGATTTCGTTGAAACCCGACGGCAGGATCGAGCGCAGCGCCTGGGGCAGGATGATGCGAAAGATGCGCCGCGAGGCGGGCAGGCCCAGGGCTGCCGCCGCCTCATGCTGGCCGGCGTCGACACCGATCAGTCCGCCACGAATGATCTCCGCCGCATAGGCCGCCTGCATCAGGCTCAAGCCCAGTACCGCTACGGTGAATTGGCTGAGCACATCCACCGTCGACCACTCGGCGAACACCACCTCGGTGAACGGCACAGCGAGCACGATGTGGTCATACAGATAGGCGAAGTTGTAGAGGATGATCAACACCAGCAGTGCCGGTATCGAGCGGAAGAACCAGATGTAGCCCCAGGCCAACGCCGCCAGCAGCGGCGACCCCGACAGCCGCGCCAACGCCAGCGCGGTGCCGAGGATGACGCTGAACACAGTACTGAGCAGCGTCAGCAGCAAGGTCTGGCCCAAGCCGCGCAGCACCGACGGCGAGAAGAACCACTGGCCGAACACACCCCACTCCCAACGCGGGTTGGTGGCCAGGGAATGCACAATGGCGAGTAGCACCAATGCGGCGAATATCGACCCGGCCCAGCGCCAGGGATGCCGGGCGGGCACCACCTGCAGGGCCTTGATCGGCGGGGTGACGCGGGCCTGGCGAACCGGGCCGGCCTGATCAATCAGGTCATAGGATTTGGCGACGATCGGCATGTTCTGTTCCTCGCTCGTGCAGGCGTTAGAAGGCGTAGGTCAAACGGGTGTAGTAGTACCCGCCGGTAAAACCGTAGGGCGAATAGGTGCCGTAGCTGGCGAGCATGGTGCTGCTCGGCACGCCTTGTTTCTTGGGGTAAAGGTCGAACAGGTTCTTGGCACCGACGGCGATGTTCAGGGCTTTGGTGAGGTTGTAGCCAAGGTCGAGGTCGGTGATCCAGCGGGCGTTGTAGACTCGGTCGAGGTCACGATTGGCCGAGGAGTTGACCTCCTTGTACGACCCGTAGCGGGTCAACGCCAGGTTGAGGTTGAAACGGTCGATGCTCCAGTCGCCGCCCAGGATCAGCTTGGTGTTGGGTTGCACACCGGTGATCAGGTTGCGGGCCTGACGGTCCATCAAATCGTAGGCGGTGCCCAGAATGGTGGTGGATGCCTGGTAATTGAGGATCCGGGTCTGGTTCCAGTTGAACGCCGCCGTCCATTTCAACGCGCCGAATTGGCCGAGGTCCTGGTTGTAGTTGCCCACCAGGTCGAGCCCCTTGGTGCGGGTGTCGGCACCGTTGATGAAGTACTGGCCGCCGGACGTGGAATTGATGCCGTTGTTCTGCAACACCTGGGTGACTTCGGGGCCGAGCAAGGTACCGGTGAGGGTGATGCGGTCGCGCAAGTTGATCACGTAGGCATCGGCGGTGAAGTTCAAGCGGTCGGAGGGCGTGAAGGTGAGACCGAGACTGAAGTTGGTCGAGCGCTCGGGCTTTAGATCCTGCGCGCCGAGGGCTTTGGCCGCCGCCGAGCCCACCGGCAATACGCCGTAGTTGATCGATTGATACACACCATCAACCACGCCGTATGTGGTGGAACGCGCACTGAACAGGCTGTTAGCCAGGGACGGCGCACGAAAACCATTGCTGACCGTGGCCCGCACGGCCAGTTGCGGCGTGAAATCGTAGCGGGTGGTCAACTTGCCGCTGCGGGTGGCGCCCACGCCTTCGTTGTAATGCTCATAACGAAAGGCCGTGCCGACGTACCAGTCCGGCAGCGGGTTGAAACCCACATCGACGTAACTGGCCAGGCTGTTGCGCGAGGCGCTGCTTTCTTCAGCCGGCGAAATGCCGTTGGTGACCTGGGCCCCGGACGAGGCGCAATTACCCGGCGCCACGCAGTAGCCGCCGTTGGCATAGGAGGCGTAGTCACCGGCCTGCACCTCATACGTGTCGCGTCGATGCTCGAAGCCGTAGGACAGATCGAGCGGCTTTTGCAGGCCGATATCGAAGCCGCGCTTGAAGTCCAGGTTGGTAGTCAGCTCGGTGGAAACCCAGGTGCCGGAGGTAAAACTGTTCGGCGTGGCTTCACCCAGGGATGGGTTCTGGTTATGGGTGGTGCCCTGCTCCGCTTCGTTGCGCCCGTAGGTGGTGGACAAGTCCCAGTTCCACTCACCGACGCTGCCTTTGCCGCCGACGGCCGCCTGGAAATCGTCTTCGTCGATATACCAGGTAGGCGTGTAACCGGCCGGGTAACCATTGGGCCCGGTGGTGATGGTGTTGGTGATGGTCGGCAGGCGAAAGTTCTGGCCCTGCTCGGCCTTGCGCCGCGAATAGGTGGTGAAGGAGTACAGGCTGAGGCTGTCATCAATCGGCAGCTCGGCGTTGTAGCCCAGGGTCAGCAGATTGGTCTTGGGCGTGCCGTAGCCGCCATAAGTAGCCTTGCCCGCCAGGCCATACGCCTGCTCATAGGTGTAGCCGTTGGCGCTGGCTTTGTTGTCGTCATTCTGGCTGCGCGCATCCAGCGCCAGTTGCAGGATACCGCCGTCACCGATCTCGAAGCCTTTGTTGAGGCTTTGCTGCACGGTCTGCTTCTTGCCGTCGTAACCCTGGCCGATATTGGTGACCGAGGTGCCGCCGGTGTCGGCCTTGAGAATCACGTTGATCACGCCGGCAATGGCATCGGATCCGTACTGGGCGGCGGCGCCGTCACGCAGGACTTCCACATGGTCGATGGCACTGATGGGGATCAGGTCGAGATCGGCCGGCGCCGCCCCCGTGTTGATACCGTTGATGTTCAGCGTGGCGCTGGTGTGGCGGCGCTTGCCATTGACCAGCACCAGCACCTCGGCGGCGCTCAGGCCACGCAGATTGGGCGCACGGGCAATGCCGCTGGCGTCCCAGCCGGTTTTTTCCGGCAGGGTGAGCGACGGAATGACCGCACTCAAGGCTTCCATCAGGCCGGGCTTGCCGGTGCTCTGCAACTGCTTGGCGCTGACCACATCGATAGGCACCGGGCTGCTGGTGACCGTACGCTGCTCGGCGCCACGGTTGCCGGTGACGACCACCGTGGTCAGGGTACTGTCGTCCTGGGCTTGTGCAGCGTTGGCCAGCATGGCCAGTGCCAGCGCGGCGGTGGGTTGCAAGACTTGTTTCATATCCACTCCAGCATTTCCAAATCGCGAAGTCAGGCAGACACGCCGTCGTGGTGACGGCGCGGTGTCAGAAGGTGTTTCGGCGGTTTGGGCTAGGTGTGGCGAGGGGGTTGAATCGGCAACATGGGTTGAGCTCCCTTCCAACGATTCGCGGCGGGCTCAGGGGTTGATCACCCTGGCATGGTGCGCGGAATCTGAATCACGCTGGGTACCATCCGGGGTCAGGGGTAGGCTGTTGAGTCCAAACATAACGGAATGGATTTTAAAAATATAATGCTGTTTTGGTATAAGCTAATATTCTCTAATTTTATTATTTATAAAAATCTTTATTCATATTAAGAATGTTTTATGGATGATCTGAGTCCTGGTGATACTCGTGTGCTTTCGCGTTCGATCAAGTGGCACTCCAACCGACTCAATCGTTGCACCTCATGTTCAACCGGCAGTACGCCGAGACTTTCCAGCACGCGGGTCGCGGCCAGAACACCTATCTCCAATGCGGGCGGCTTGATCGTACTCAGGCTGGGCAACAGCATTTCGGCGAACGGATAATCGCCGAAACCCAGCACTGCGCAGTCCTGGGGGATGTTCACACCGGCGCGCTGACCGGCGAGCAATCCGCCGGCGGCCAGGTTGTCATTGCCAAAGAAGATTGCATCAGGCGGCGTGGCGTGGCGCATGAGCGCGTCCATTGCCTGCTTGCCGGCTTCGAACGGAGCGCTGCCGGCATCGGGGGTAAAGACTCTGGGTTGCACGCCCAGCTCTATCAGCGTCGCGGCAAAACCTTCACCTCGCTCCATCGCACTGAAGTCACCGATGGCGCTGTTCTGTACAAAAGCGATGCGGCGGTAGCCCTGGCCGTGCAGGTAACGCGCAGCGGTGACGCCCACTTCGTAATGGGAGAAGCCGATCTGTAACGGTTCGCGCTCGGGCACGTAATCCCAGGTTTCCACCACTGGAATATCGACGTCAGCGATCATCTTTTCGGTGCCGGCACTGTGAAAACGGCTCGTCAGCACCAGCGCCGCCGGCGACCAACCGAGGAATGCGCGCACCGCCCGTTCTTCCTGCTCGGCACTGAAGTAACTCGATGCCAACAAGAGCTGATAACCATGCTGAGCGAGGGTGTCGCTGACCCCCTGTAGAGTATTGGCGAAGATCGGCCCGGAAATATTCGGGATCACCATCGCCACGATGCGCCCTCGAGCCGACGCCAGCCCGCCAGCGACCAGGTTGGGCACGTAACCCAACTCGGCCACCACCTCGGCAATGCGTTCGCGGCGCTCCACCGAGACTTGCTCCGGCTGGTTGAAATAGCGTGACACGGTGATCGCCGACACGCCTGCCTGCCGGGCGACGGTGTTGAGGGTAACGCGCCCTGCGCCACGACGTTTACGCGGTTTCTCTTCGCTCACAAGGCCATCCTGATAAAAACCAAAAAGAATATAGGGCTAATTTTTAAATATTTGACGTTCTAAAACGCGCCCAACAATAATGTCGATGTTAGCGCTAACAAAGCGTAATGTCTGCTACTCGCTCGAGCGAATGCCAAAGACGATTTCACAGGCGTTACCGTCGTAGAACGGTAACGGTCCAGGGCATTTTTTGAGCGGGCAAAGCATGTACAACTTTCCAAGACACTCTCAACTACTGTTTCTCGCCGGCCTCACCATGCTGCCCTTGCCGGGCGCATTTGCGGCCGACGAGCAGGAACCGACGCTCAACGCCGTGACCGTCACTGCCACTCGCCGTGAAGAATCGCTGCAGAAAGTCCCAGTGGCCGTCTCCGTGCTGGATGGCGAACAACTGGAGCGTGACAACCGCAACGGTGTGGCCAGTATCGCCCAGCAGGTACCGTCGCTGAACTTCCGCACCGGCGCCTCGAACAAGGACACCTCGCTATTCGTGCGCGGCGTGGGCACCATCTCCACCTCCCCCGGTGTCGAGCCGACGGTGGCTACGGTGATCGACGGCGTGGTCTACGCCCGCCCCGGCCAGGCCACCCTGGACTTACTGGACCTGGAGCGCGTCGAAGTGCTGCGCGGCCCGCAAGGCACACTGTTCGGTAAAAACGCGTCGGCCGGTGTGCTGAACATCACCAGCAAAGCGCCCAGCGCCGAACCCCACGGCTATATCGACCAGTCCTGGTACGGCGGCAACGAAAGCCGCACCCGTTTCGGCATCGGCGGCAGCCTGGTGCCGGATGTGCTCAAGGGGTCGATCAGCACCTTGTTCGGCAGCTACGACGGTAATGTCGACAACAAGCATAACGGGCAAGAAGTAAACGGTTACAACCACAAGGGCATCCGCGGCAAGTTGGAATTTACCCCCAACGACGACGTGAAATTGACCCTGATCGCCGACTACATGCAGTCCCACGACGACGCGCCAAACGGCGTGGTGAGCAGGTCCCTGACCCCGGCGTTCGCCAACGCGCTGGCGCCGGTGCGCGCTTCCGGCGACAACCGCGACATCAACACCGACACCCGCAGCCATGTGGAAGACACCAACAAGGGGCTTTCGGCCCAATTGGACTGGAACCTTGGCGACTACACCCTGACCTCGATCACCGCGTGGCGCGGCTGGGATAACACTCAGTACCAGGACGGTGACCGCCTGGGCACGGTGACTTCCCCGTTCCCCGGCACCGCCGACAAAGGCGAGCTGGCGTTCGATCAATACTCACAGGAACTGCGCCTGGCCTCACCCAAAGGTGAGTTTCTTGAATACGTCGGTGGCCTGTTCTACATGCACGGCAAGGATGAAGAAACCTATCAGCGTACACTGACGACTCCGTCGCGCACCGACCGTGGCGTCGCCGACTACAGCACCACCAGCGACAGCAGTGCGGTATTCGGCGAGACCACGCTGAACTTCACCTCGCGCTTTCGCGGCATCGCCGGACTGCGCTACACCCACGACGAGCTGAAATATGCTCACCGTCGTGTCTCCACCTCGGCCACCACGGTCAGCGGGATTCAACCTGCCACGTCCAGTTCGGGCTCGGTGAACGAGGATGGATGGTCCGGCCGCCTGGGCGTGCAGTACGACATCAGCGACAACCTCACCAGTTACCTGACTTACTCGCGTGGCTACAAAGGCCCGGCGTACAACGTGTTTTTCAATATGCAACCGCGTGACACCAGCGCGCTCAAGCCAGAAACCTCCAACACCTGGGAAGCCGGGGTCAAGGCCACGGCCTGGAACAACCGCCTGACGACCAACCTGGCGGTGTTTCACAGCGACTACGACAACTATCAGGCCAACTTCTTTGACACGGTTGCCGGCCAGGTCGTGACACGCTTGATCAACGCCGGCAGCGTCAGCACTGAAGGTGTCGAGCTGGATTACGCCTTGCAGGCCACCCAACAGCTCAAACTCTCCGGCGCCCTGGCGTATACCCGTGCGCGCATCGATGAGTTCGCCTGCCCGGCCGGCGCAGCGGCAACCTGCAACGTCAATGGCAAGCCATTACCCTTCAGCCCGGACTGGAAAAGCTACGTCCGCGCCGACTACAGCATCCCGTTGGACAACGGCCTGGATATCGAACTGGGTACCGACTACAGCTGGCAGAGCGAAGTGCAGTACGACATCAGCCAGAACGTCGACACCCGACAAGGCGCCTACGGGATCTGGAATGCCAGCGTCGCCCTGGCCGACTACAGCCATGGCTGGCGCGTGGCCCTCCTCGCCAAGAACCTTGCCGACAAGTCCTACTCGCCGCTGCTGGCCAGCGGTGGCAACTACATCTACCGCGCCGTGCCCCGTGACGATGAACGTTACTTCGGCGTGCAACTGCGCAAGGACTTCTGAGCATGAGCCGTCAACTGAAGCTCGGCGCCTTTCTCATGGCCACCGGTCACCACGTCGCCGCCTGGCGTCACCCGGATGTACCGGCCAATGCCGGGCTGGATTTCGCCCAATACAAACATTTGGCACGCGTGGCCGAAGCGGCAAGATTCGATGCCTTGTTCGTGGCTGACAGCATTGCAGCGGCCACGGGCGAGATTGCCAGTCATATGGCGCGCTCGGACCATTTTGAGCCGCTGACCTTGCTATCGGCGCTGAGTGCCGTGACCGACCACATCGGCCTGATCGCGACAGCGACCACCACGTACAACGAGCCCTACCATGTGGCGCGCAAATTCGCCTCGTTGGATCACTTGTCCAATGGGCGGGCGGGCTGGAACCTGGTGACGTCTGACGCTGCCGCCGAGGCGCAGAATTTCGGCCGCGACGAACATCTGGGCCATGCTGAGCGCTACAGCCGTGCCCGGGAATTTCATCAGGTAGTGACCGGGCTGTGGGACAGTTGGGAAGACGATGCCTTCGTGCGCGATAAGGCCAGCGGCACCTACTACGACCCGGCGAAGCGGCATGTGCTGGACCACGTCGGCGAGCACTTTCGCGTCAAAGGCCCACTGAATGTGGCGCGCTCGCCACAGGGCCAGCCCGTGATCGTGCAGGCGGGCTCATCAGAAACCGGTCGTGAGTTGGCGGCGCAAACCGCCGAGGTGGTGTTTACCGCGCAGACGTCACTGGAACAGGCCCAGGCATTTTACGCCGACCTCAAAGGGCGCCTGGAAAGCTACGGGCGCGCGCAGGATTCGCTGAAAATCATGCCGGGCATGTTTGTCGTGGTCGGGCAGACCGAAGCGCAGGCGCAGGCGAAATTCGAGGCATTCCAGGCGCTGGGCGAGCCGCAAGTCGGCGTGGCATTACTGGGGCGCATGCTGGGCAATTTTGACCTGTCGGGCTACCCCCTCGACGGGCCACTACCCGAGCTGCCCTTGACCGACAGCGGCCAGCGCAGCCGTCAGCAACTGCTCAGCGAGCTGGCCAGTCGCGAGCACCTGACCCTGGCGCAACTGGGCCGGCGCATTGCCGGTGGCCGCGGGCATTACAGCGTGATTGGCACACCTGGGCAGATCGCCGATGAGCTGCAGCACTGGTTCGAAAACAACGCGGCCGATGGTTTCAATATCCTGGTACCGCACCTGCCGGGCGGGCTTGAAGATTTCACCCGGTGGGTGGTGCCCGAACTGCAACGGCGTGGCCTTTTCCGCACCGAATACACCGGCTCTACCCTGCGTGAAAACCTCGGTTTGGCGCGCCCTGCCAATCGTTTTGAAAGGACCTGACATGGGGATTTGTCTGCCGGAACCGCCTGCTGCCTAAAGTCATTGAAGTCAAAAACGCTGTCGATGGCGGCATTCGTGGATAAGATGGCTTTGCTGAAAAAATGCCGTCACCCAAGGCCGAGCACCTTGATCGCATTCTCTTTCAGTATCAAAGCATGGACTTCCTCTTTAAAACCGGCCTGGGTGAAATCCTTCATCCAGCGATCCGGGGTAATCAACGGATAGTCAGAACCAAACAACATCTTATGTTTCAGCAGGGTATTGGCGTACTGCACCAACTGAGGTGGGAAGTACTTGGGCGACCACCCCGACAGGTCGATGTAGACATTCGGTTTGTGCAGGCACACCGACAGTGCCTCATCCTGCCAAGGCCATGAGGGGTGCGCCAGGATGATTTTCATCTCGGGGAAGTCCGCTGCGACATCGTCCAGGTGCATAGGGTTGGAGTACTTCAAGCGCAACCCTCCTCCCCCCGGCATGCCACTGCCGACACCTGAATGGCCACTGTGGAAAATGGCCGGCAAGCCATATTCCGCAATGACCTCGTACAGTTGATAGGCCATGCGATCGTTCGGGAAAAAACCCTGGCAGGTCGGATGAAACTTGAACCCTTTGATGCCGAAATCCTCGATCAGACGGCGCATTTCCCGAACCCCCATTTTTCCTTTATGGGGGTCCACACTGGCGAACGCCATCATCATGTCAGCGTTGTCCTGAGCGGCGCGAGCCACCTCTTCGTTGGGCACCCGCCTGCGCCCGATCTCGAATTCCCAGTCCACGGTGAACATCACCAGACCAAGCTTGCGCTCACGGTAATAAGCAATGGTTTCGTCGATGGAGGGTGGTGAACCGGATTTGAAGTATTTGCGTTTGGCGTCTTCGAACTCGATGCGATAGTCATCATCCGGCTCATGACAGGAGAACTCGGCATGGGTGTGCACATCGATAGCGACCAGATCGGCGATGTTCATTTCAGCTCCTTCAACAGTCAGGCAAACGGCAAGCTAGCGGCGAACATTCGCCAGTTGCCGATCCGGAACGGTACCGGCATGCGGCGCCTCGGTTTTTTGGCGCGTCTACCGTTTTTGTTGAGGCGAAATTAGCTTTTCAAATTAGTTATGTCAATTAATTGTTTTCTACCGAAGAGCAAACCGACTGACTCGCCTTGACTCCAACACCCCTCCTCCAAACCTCGTAAATCTTGCAATATTAGACGACATCAGATCATTAAAATCAGGCTGACTTAACATTGACGAGGCCGTTTCCGACATCTAAAACCGAAAACTAGTTAATTAAATAAACCAAATAAAGGGCCCAGCGTTCATCTCCCGGGAGGGCAGCGGCTGCGACGCCTACCGCGAATGGCAAGTTTACGCCTGACCCGACCAAGCTCTCGTGCCAAACTCCAGCGACTCCTAAACCACGAACGGTGTTGAAATGGTGCGTTTGCTTGCTGTCTCGGGAAGTCTGCGTCAGGCCTCTTCCAACTCAATTTTGTTACGAGCAGCGGAGCGTCTCTGCCCCGAAGGGATATTGATCACGCATTACGAAGGCATCGGAGAATTGCCACACTTCAACCCGGACCTGCTCGAGGATCCCCCCGAGACCATCATGGCGCTACGCTCGATTATCTGACTGCCGGATAGACGAAAGAATGGGCCTCCAGTTCAGGGGAGGCCCAGCTTCTTAGCGCTTTTTATCATTCCTTCCGCTTGCTGCCGCTCCGACACCGAAGGATTTCGGTTGCCAGGCTGATTAACGCACTGAGTAACATCAACCACTCTGTGAGATGTGCCATGCATTACTCCTCTGGGAAAAACTCCCAACAGGTGATGCATAACGTCGGCAAATATCGTCGCCCCCCACTCCACCGCCCGGGCATGGCCCGGCAAGGACTACCCCATGCCTACAGAAAACAAAATTGAAGCTTTCTTTGCACTGTTGAGTGCGGATGACTGAGGGCCAGGATGAGGCGGTCTAAACGCGGATCAATCGACTTGCCTGGTGATCATCTATGGTAGGTATAAATCCACGACGCTTTTGCTGCTCAAGCCAAGCTCTGACCAACTCCTCATCGAAGCTCCAATCGCGAGACCTCAGCAGAATGAGCGCCGCGCTCGTGATTCGATAGTGCCCGCATTTTTGACAAATTCTTTCTTCGTAATCCTTGCCAACATCGGTTGCGAGCGCTTTTTCGCCGCAAATAAAGCATGTCATAGATCTGTCCTTAGGGATCATCTTCGAACTGTAGCCGACTCTTTAAACCTAACCACCTCCCGGGCATCGCCCGGCAAGCACTTTTCGTGAAGCGGGATTACCTCAGCGGCCCCGTGACCGGCCTGCCTGACGGTTGTGAAATCTCGTTATGTGGTCTGTTAAGACTTATTCGAAATTGCCGCATCCAGAAGAAACTTCACCCACTTGGAGTGAGCAGCATCGTAACGAGCGATCGCTTGAACCCATTCGACGCCTGCCGTCTTTCGGGAGGCAACGAGCTTCATCAATTCGGCAACTGAGGCATCAATTTCGAGCAGATGTTTGTGTGATTCAAATCGAAGATCGTCATTGTTGATCATGGTCTGAGCACCTGTTGTACGAAGTGAATGCTACCAGAAATAGTTGTACAACAACCTAGACCACGTACAACTTTTGAAAATTCCCTCCCCCTTCAAAGTCAGCCGCTATAGCAGGAACAGTCATGTCTGAAGAAAGCGTCTTGATCCAGCGGGCTGCCGTAGAGCGTGACAAGGACGGCTAGTGGTATCACCCCCGATATTCCAAGCTTCGGCGGTGGCGAAGACCCTGCGCCATACACTCAATGGACGAAAACACAAGGCCTTGAGTTGAAGGGATGGCATATAGATAGCGATCTGGATGGCCACCCATACGAATACGGAGCGGCTCACTATAATGGCTGGAACCCCGAATCACCTGGGCCTGAGTGGTTCCTGATGGGGATCTTCGATACGGAGGACGGTCCGTACGCCCAGTGGGCGCGCCGGGTGAAGCTATGATCGCCACCCCTGGTTCGCCTACGTCTTCATCTACAGGGGCCAAGGCAATGACACAGACAATGCAGGATCAGTTCGAGCAGGCATTCAGCGACGATAACGGCAAGATGCCGGTGGCATTCATCAAACTGCAGCGCCTGGGCGACAGCTACAGCGTGCCGCGCGTTGCCCGAGCTTGGTACTGGTTCAAGCGCCCGCGGGAAACCCTGGTGGTGCTGAATAGCGTGGCTAGGTCGATCATTGAAAAGCAGCGCGGTATCAGCAAAGAATGGGTTTTCCATACAACGGAACCGCGATGCACCGTATGAACGACTCGGCCTGGAAGAAGGCACGGGTGAGAGCGGCGAAACTCTGGCAGGAGGAATACCTTCGCCCCGCTCACCCTGGGTATGCATCCATAAGGACCCATGATCTCAAACACACGTTTGGCCGCCGACTGCGCGCAGCGGGCGTAACCGAGGAAGACCGCAAGGCACTGTTTGGACACAAGAACGGCAGCATCACCAGTCACTACTCGGGCGCTGAGCTCGGGCATCTGATCGAAGCTGCGAACATGGTATCAGCAACCGATTCGCGAGGACCGGTCCTGACAATTTTGAAGAGGAAGCAGGCGTGAAAATTGGACAAGTCACCCAAATGTCACGCACATGAAAAAGGCCGACGCTGTGAACATTGGCCTAAGTCATTGAAATATATGGTCGGGACGGAGTGATTCGAACACTCGACCCCTAGCACCCCATGCTAGTGCGCTACCGGACTGCGCTACGCCCCGACTAGGCGTGTTACTGGGTTCGCTTCGCAACGAAGCGATGAGGAATATACCGCAAGCTTTTGAAATGTGGAAGTATTTTAAAAGCCGGAATTATTTCTTCAAAACCACCAGCACATCTTCGAGTTCGGAGATCATCTGGCGGATCAGTTGCTTGTATTGGGTAGTGTCGTCTTTGGCTTCATCACCGGACATGCGCTGACGCGCGCCGCTGATGGTGAACCCCTGGTCGTACAGCAACGCACGGATCTGTCGGATCATCAGCACGTCCTGGCGCTGATAATACCGACGGTTCCCGGTGCGTTTGACGGGGTTGAGTTGAGGAAACTCCTGCTCCCAATAGCGCAACACGTGCGGTTTTACCGCACAGAGTTCGCTGACTTCACCAATGGTGAAGTAGCGTTTGCCTGGGATGACGGGTAGCTCGTCGTTATGACTTGGTTCCAGCATAAGCCTCAACTCGGGCCTTCAACTTCTGCCCTGGACGAAAGGTGACCACACGGCGAGCCGTGATCGGGATTTCTTCTCCCGTTTTTGGATTGCGGCCAGGCCGCTGGCGTTTGTCCCGCAGGTCAAAATTGCCGAAACCGGACAGCTTGACCTGCTCATTGTCTTCCAGAGCGTGCCTGATTTCTTCAAAAAACAGCTCGACCAATTCCTTGGCCTCGCGCTTGTTCAGACCCAGCTCTTCGTACAGACGTTCCGCCATCTCAGCTTTCGTCAAAGCCCCCATACGTCACTTCCTTAACGTGGCGTTCAACCTTTGTTCGAGCGAGGTGAGGATATTTTGTGTCGTGGTATTCACCTCATCGTCATTAAGAGTGCGCGATGGATGCTGCCAGGTCAAGCCAACTGCAAGGCTTTTTCTATGCGGATCAATGCCTTTACCCTGATAGACGTCAAATAGCCTGAGGTCTGTCAGCCATTCCCCTGCATTTTCACGGATTACATCCAGAACGGCAGTGGCGGCGACTTCACGGTCAGCGATCAGGGCCAGGTCGCGACGCACTTCAGGAAAGCGCGACAACTCGCTGAATTTAGGCATTTTGCCCGAAGCCACTTCAGCCAGGACCAGCTCGAACACGAAGACCGGACGATCAAGGCCCAGGGTTTTCGACAGCTCGGGGTGAATGGCACCCAGGAAGCCGACCAGGCGCCCTTCTCGCTCGATGCGCGCGGTCTGGCCTGGGTGCAACGCCGGGTGGCTGCCTGGCACGAACGTAAAGTCGCCCAGTGCACCGGCGAAGCCCAATACCGCTTCCACATCAGCTTTAACGTCGAAGAAGTCCACGGCATCGCGGCCTTGCGCCCAGCCTTCCGGCAAGCGACTACCGCAGACGACACCGGCCAGCATCGGCTCTTGCTTCAGCCCGTCCAGTTGCCCCACAAACCGCAAGCCGCTTTCAAACATGCGCACGCGATCTTGCTGACGGTTCAGGTTGTGCGAAAGTGCTTTCACCAGACCCGGCCACAGCGACGAACGCATGGCCGCCATGTCGTTGGAGATCGGGTTTGCCAGCAGCAGCGGTTCAACACCTGGGTTGAACAGTTCGAACTGTTTCGGATCGATGAAGCTGTAGGTCACCGCCTCCTGATAGCCACGGGCGACCAGCAGACGACGCAGCTCAGGCAGGTGCGCACGCGCCTCGGCCTTGGGTTGTGGCGCCAGGCGTGCTTGCGGATAACGAACCGGCAAGCGGTTGTAACCGTACAGGCGGGCCAGTTCTTCGATCAGGTCAACTTCCAGGCTGATATCGAAGCGATGGCTCGGCACTTCAACGCGCCACTGGCCTTCCCCACTAGAGGAAATGCCCAGGCCGAGGGCCGACAACAGTTGCTCGATTTCAGCGGGGTCAATGACCAGGCCAAGCATCTGTTCAACGCTTTTGGCACGCAGGGTGATCGGCGCAACGGACGGCAGGTGCTGCTCACTGACGGTTTCAGTGATCGGACCGG
Source organism: Pseudomonas sp. R19M (assembly GCF_050312585.1). Classification (NCBI taxonomy): domain Bacteria; kingdom Pseudomonadati; phylum Pseudomonadota; class Gammaproteobacteria; order Pseudomonadales; family Pseudomonadaceae; genus Pseudomonas; species Pseudomonas sp. R19M. Next base: position 35,510 of record NZ_JBNPJV010000082.1, on the reverse strand, counting down.
CTTCGCCACCGGTGATTTCCAGCAGCAGGCCAGTAGCACGCTCCATGGCTTCACGGGCCAGCTTCCAGTCCACGCCACGCTCGTAGCGATGCGAAGCGTCGGTGTGCAGGCCGTAGGAACGCGCCTTGCCAGCGATAGCAATCTGATCGAAGAACGCGCTTTCCAGGAAAACATCGCGAGTGGTCGCAGATACGCCGCTGTGCTCGCCCCCCATCACGCCGGCAATCGCCAGGGCGCGGGAATGGTCAGCGATGACCAGGGTATCGGCGCGCAGGGCAACTTCCTGGCCGTCGAGCAGAACCAGCTTTTCGCCTTCCTCAGCCATGCGTACGCGGATACCACCGTTGATTTCGGCGAGATCGAAGGCGTGCAGCGGCTGGCCCAACTCCAGCATCACGTAGTTGGTGATGTCGACGGCAGCATCAATACTGCGCACGTCGGCACGGCGCAGACGCTCAACCATCCACAACGGGGTTGGCTTGGACAGGTCGACGTTACGGACCACGCGCCCCAGGTAACGTGGGCAAGCGTTTGGCGCCAGCACTTCAATGGAGCGCACTTCGTCGTGCACTGCCGCTACCGGGGTCACAACCGGGCGCGTGACGGGTGCGTTGTACAACGCGCCGACTTCACGCGCCAGGCCCGCCAGGGACAGGCAGTCGCCACGGTTCGGAGTCAGGTCGACCTCGATGCTGGCATCTTCCAGCTCCAGGTAAACGCGGATGTCCTGGCCCACCGGCGCATCAGCCGGCAGCTCCATCAGGCCATCATTGCCCTCGCCCACCTGCAGTTCAGCCTGGGAGCACAGCATGCCGTTGGACTCGACACCGCGCAGTTTGGCCTTCTTGATCTTGAAGTCGCCGGGCAATTGAGCACCGATCATCGCGAACGGAATCTTCAGGCCCGGGCGCACATTCGGTGCCCCGCACACGACCTGGAAGGTTTCGGCGCCATTGCTGACCTGGCACACACGCAATTTATCGGCGTCGGGATGCTGCTCGGTGCTCAACACCTCGCCCACCACCACGCCGCTGAAAACACCGGCGGCCGGCGTCACACTATCGACCTCAAGGCCGGCCATCGACAGACGGGCAACCAGCTCGTCGCGATCTACCTGCGGGCTTACCCAGCCACGCAGCCATTGTTCACTGAATTTCATCCTGCTCTCCTAAAGATTCGTTACGACTAGCGAAATTGCGCGAGGAACCGCAAGTCGTTGTCGAAGAACAGACGCAAGTCGTTCACGCCGTAACGCAGCATGGCCAGACGCTCAACGCCCATGCCGAAGGCAAAGCCCGAGAACTCTTCCGGGTCGATCCCGGACATACGCAGCACGTTAGGGTGCACCATGCCGCAGCCCATCACTTCCAGCCAGCCGGTCTGCTTGCAGACGCGGCAGCCTTTGCCGCTGCACATCACGCATTCCATATCAACTTCGGCGGATGGCTCTGTGAACGGGAAGAACGAAGGACGGAAGCGCACCGCCAGCTCTTTCTCGAAGAACACCCGCAGGAACTCTTCGATAGTGCCTTTGAGGTCGGCGAAATTGATGTCGCGATCGACCAGCAGGCCTTCGACCTGGTGGAACATCGGCGAGTGGGTGATATCCGAGTCGCTACGGTACACACGGCCTGGGCAGACGATGCGGATCGGCGGTTTGTTCGCTTCCATGGTGCGGACCTGTACCGGCGAGGTATGGGTGCGCAACAGCATGTTCGCGTTGAAATAGAAGGTGTCGTGCATCGACCGGGCCGGGTGATGGCCTGGGATGTTGAGCGCCTCGAAGTTGTGATAGTCGTCTTCGACCTCAGGACCTTCGGCAATGCCGTAGCCGATATGGGTGAAGAACTGTTCGATACGTTCCAGAGTCCGGGTGATCGGATGCAGACCGCCCGAGGCCTGGCCACGGCCAGGCAAGGTTACGTCAATGGACTCGGCCGCGAGCTTGGCTGCAAGGTCAGCCTCTTCGAGCGACGCCTTGCGCGCATTGAGAACCTCTGTGACACGCTCCTTGGCGACGTTGATCAGCGCACCGACTTGTGGGCGCTCTTCAGCCGGCAAATTTCCCAGGGTCTTCATCACCTGAGTCAATTCACCCTTCTTGCCAAGGTAGTGAACCCGGATTTGCTCCAGGGCATTGATATCTTCAGCGCTTTGCACAGCCTCAAGAGCTTGAGCGACGAGCGCGTCCAGGTTTTCCATGTACAGACTCCAGATACAAAATAGGGGAAGAGCTTGAAGGCTCTTCCCCTATTTAAGACGTTTACCACCTTGGGCTGCAGGAGCAGCCCAGGGTGACTGTCGGGGGTACTTAAGCCAAGGTGGCTTTAGCTTTCTCGACAATCGCAGCAAACACCGCTTTTTCGTTCACGGCCAGTTCAGCCAGAACCTTACGGTCGATTTCGATGGACGCTTTTTTCAGGCCAGCGATGAAACGGCTGTAGGACAGACCGTTAACACGAGCACCAGCATTGATACGAGCGATCCACAGAGCGCGGAACTGACGTTTTTTCTGACGACGGTCACGGTAGGCGTATTGGCCTGCCTTGATTACCGCTTGCTTGGCAACACGGAATACGCGTGAACGCGCGCCGTAGTAGCCTTTAGCAAGTTTCAGAATTTTTTTGTGACGCTTACGGGCAATGACGCCACGCTTTACACGAGCCATGAGTTACTTCCTCTATTCTTGATCCAAAAATTAACGAAGGCGCAGCATGCGCTCGACTTTTGCCACGTCAGACGGATGCAGCAAGCTGCTACCGCGCAGTTGACGCTTACGCTTGGTCGACATTTTGGTCAGGATGTGGCTCTTGAAAGCGTGCTTGTGCTTGATACCGTTAGCAGTTTTCAGAAACCGCTTAGCAGCACCACTTTTAGTCTTCATCTTTGGCATGTTCGGATACTCCGCATTCAGTTGATAAACATAATCAGAAGGCCTGCCGTGCCCTGTTGATTACTTCTTCTTTTTCGGGGCGATGACCATGATCAGCTGGCGTCCTTCCATCTTAGGATGCTGTTCGACCGAACCGTACTCGAGCAGGTCTTGTTCAACCCGCTTGAGGAGTTCCATCCCCAGCTCCTGGTGGGCCATCTCACGGCCGCGGAATCGCAAGGATACCTTGGCCCTGTCCCCATCACTCAGGAAACGTACCAGGTTGCGCAGTTTTACCTGGTAATCCCCTTCCTCCGTCCCTGGACGAAACTTGATTTCTTTTACTTGAATCTGCTTCTGGTTCTTCTTCGCCGCAGCAATCTGCTTCTTCTTTTCGAAGATCGACTTGCCGTAGTCCATCACCCGGCAAACAGGCGGGACTGCGTCGGCGGAGATTTCCACCAGGTCCAATTTGGACTCTTCAGCGATACGAAGCGCTTCATCAATCGAGACGATGCCAATCTGCTCGCCGTCAGCGCCAATTAACCGAACCTCGCGTGCCGAGATATTCTCGTTGATCGGGGCTTTCGGTGCAGCTCGTTTATCTTGTCTCATTTCACGCTTAATAATAATTACTCCGAATCTGGGCGACCACGCCGGGAAACCGCTTGCGCGAGGAACTCAGCGAACTGGGCGACAGGCATCGAGCCCAGGTCAGCACCTTCACGAGTACGCACAGCGACAGTCTGCATCTCGACTTCCCTGTCTCCAATAACCAAAAGATAGGGAACCTTGAGCAAGGTATGCTCGCGGATTTTAAAGCCGATCTTTTCATTTCTCAAGTCGGACTTGGCACGAAACCCGCTTTCGTTGAGAGTTTTTTCAACTTCAGCGGCAAAATCTGCCTGTTTATCAGTGATATTCATGATCACTGCCTGGGTCGGAGCAAGCCACGCCGGGAACGCACCCTCGTAGTGCTCGATCAGGATCCCGACGAACCGTTCGAACGAACCGAGGATCGCTCGGTGCAACATAACCGGGTGTTTACGGCTGTTGTCTTCGGAGACGTATTCGGCGCCCAGACGGATCGGCAGGTTAAAATCGAGCTGCAGGGTACCACACTGCCAGACGCGACCAAGGCAATCTTTCAGCGAGAACTCGATCTTCGGACCGTAGAACGCGCCCTCACCCGGCTGCAGATCGTACGCAAGCCCCGCACTATCGAGCGCTGCGGCCAGTGCCGACTCTGCGCGATCCCACAGCTCGTCGGAACCGACGCGTTTTTCCGGACGAGTGGACAGTTTCATCTCGACTTCGGTAAAGCCGAAATCGCGATAAACTTCCATGGTCAACTTGATGAACGCGGCGGATTCGGCCTGCATCTGCTCTTCGGTGCAGAAGATATGCGCGTCATCCTGAGTGAAGCCGCGCACACGCATGATGCCGTGCAGCGCACCCGAGGGCTCGTTACGGTGGCAGGCACCAAACTCGGCCAGGCGCATCGGCAGCTCGCGGTAGCTCTTCAGGCCCTGGTTGAACACCTGCACGTGGCAAGGGCAGTTCATCGGCTTGATGGCGTAGTCGCGGTTTTCCGACTGGGTGGTGAACATGTTGTCGGCATAGTTGGCCCAGTGCCCGGATTTCTCCCACAGGCTGCGGTCAACCACCTGAGGCGTCTTGATCTCCAGGTAGCCGTTTTCGCGCTGGACCTTGCGCATGTACTGTTCAAGCACCTGATACAGAGTCCAGCCGTTCGGGTGCCAGAACACCATGCCCGGCGCTTCTTCCTGGAGGTGGAACAGGTTCAGGCGCTTGCCGATCTTGCGGTGATCGCGTTTTTCGGCTTCTTCGATGCGCTGGATGTAGGCTGCCAGCTGCTTCTTGTCAGCCCACGCAGTGCCGTAGATCCGCTGCAGCTGCTCGTTCTTCGCATCACCACGCCAGTAGGCGCCGGACAACTTGGTCAGCTTGAACGACTTCAGGAAGCGCGTGTTCGGCACATGCGGACCGCGGCACATGTCGACGTATTCTTCGTGGTAGTACAGGCCCATGGCCTGCTCGTCCGGCATGTCTTCGACCAGGCGCAGCTTGTAGTCTTCGCCACGGGCAGTGAATACGTCGATCACTTCGGCGCGCGGCGTGACCTTCTTGATCACGTCGTAATCTTTTTCAATCAGCGCATGCATGCGCTGCTCGATGGCCGCGAGGTCGTCCGGAGTAAAAGGACGCTCGTAGGCGATATCGTAATAGAAGCCTTCGTCGATGACCGGGCCGATGACCATCTTCGCGGTCGGATACAGTTGCTTGACCGCATGGCCAATCAAGTGTGCGCAAGAGTGGCGAATGATCTCCAGCCCCTCTTGATCCTTGGGCGTGATGATTTGCAGGCTGGCATCGCGGGTGATCAGGTCGCTGGCGTCAACCAGCTTGCCGTCGACCTTGCCGGCCACGGTGGCCTTGGCAAGGCCCGCACCAATGGATGCGGCGACCTCGGCTACGGAAACCGAATGATCGAATGAACGTTGACTGCCGTCGGGAAGAGTAATAGTTGGCATGGCGCCTCCTCTCCTAGTGGTGACCCCTACCAAAGGTCACGTGGGTTGGGATGAGCCAGTACAAGATCCAACACCAGGCCGTTCAGTGATGAACGCCTGCCTTACAGCGGCAGGAGCCTTTCGGCCAACCGATAATCGAACCAGAGTGACTGGAGTGAGCTAAAAAGACATGGCGAGGCGGCAAATGACGCGCCTTGGAATAGCCAGGAGGCGGATGCTAGCACAGATGAACGGTCATCGTGCTGGCACCTCTTCATGCAATAGCAAATTCCAGGCTTTATGGTCGCGAAAGTGAACTTGAGCTGTACGCTACCCCTCAAACCCACTGAGAATTGCCGTTCGTCCTCAAACCCCAGGAGCATTTCATGATGCGTTTTACCTCCAGCCTCGCCCTCGCTGCCTCCCTGACCCTCCTTTCGCTCGGTGCGCAGGCAGCAGCCCCCTCGAACTGGCCAGCGGGCGCACGGGACAGCTTTATTAATGACTGCAGCGCGGCAGCCAGCCAAAACGTGGATGCCAAAACCGCAAAGACTCACTGCGAATGCGGCGCTGACAAGATCAACGCAGAATTGAGCACCGCCGAAATCAAGGAACTCATGACCAACCAGAACGCCAGCCCGGAGCTTAAAAACAAAGCCGTCGCGGCAATTTCGTCCTGCAAAGTCGTGAAGAAAAAGTAAGATTTTCCACTGACACCACTGCTTTGCGCTGAGCAAAACAGCCCAAAAACTGCCATTTCTCACAAAATACGCAGCTTTTACGGCTTTTTTTATCAGTTGATATTTCGAGCCAAAGCCCCGTAGATCGGGGCTTTCAGCCGATCCAAACCCGCAATGCAGCGCTATTGATGAGCAAACAGTGCCTTGGGGGGGCTCCCAAGTCGAACATTTCGACTATGATAGCTCGGTGTGCCCAGTTGGCCTGAGCAGCACAGTACTACTGAAAATATATGTTTCTTGGAGATACACCATGTCTAATCGCCAAACCGGCACCGTTAAATGGTTCAACGATGAAAAAGGCTTCGGCTTCATCACTCCTCAAGGTGGCGGTGACGACCTGTTCGTACACTTCAAAGCTATCGAAAGCGACGGTTTCAAAAGCCTGAAAGAAGGCCAAACCGTTTCCTTCGTGGCTGAGAAAGGCCAAAAGGGTATGCAAGCTGCACAAGTTCGCGGCGAGTAATTCCCCGCTGAGCTAAAAAAACCCCGTCCATGTGATGGGGTTTTTTATGGGCGCTATAAAAGAGGCGCTATCAGCCGCAATTGACCCGCGTGATCACCAGGTTGTCGTCGGTGTTCAGGTTCAAGCGGTCGGAGCGATACTCCAGCGTGATCATATCGTTGGGCTTGAGGATACGTGCGTTCTGCGCGCCGGCACGCGTACGCGCCTGCTCCAGCAGTTGCGGCGAGGCTTTCTGGCCGATCGCGAACTCGGCGGCCTTCGACTCACAGCGGCTATGACCGGCATCGGTCACGGTGGCATCTTTGCCTGGCTCAGAGGCACCCGGGGTGCTGCAACCCGCCAACGCGAGTGCTGCCAACAAAGTACCGAATGATGCGAGCTTCCAAGGCATGAAGCCTCCTATGATAAAAAATGGACAGAGATCGTGCGACAGCAGTCAAGGCGATTGGTTTCAAGACGTTAACCGCCTGCGCGCAAGTCTGCCTGACTCACGGCCGGCAGGCGCCCGGTCAATCGTGACTAGATATGAACGTATTCAGTAGATGTCGATGTAGTCAGACGCTGGTTTTGGCCAGTTCTGTTTGAGCGCGTTGAAAATCTGCATGACCCAGACTTCATCGCTGGCCGCCACGATGCCGACATAGCCGGACCCTTTGGCCCAGGTCTCCAGGCGAAACAGCAGGCCATCAACCTCAGCCCCTCCGACCACCCCTGACGAAATGTAGGCGATGCCCGCCTTGCTGACCCGCAATTGGGTATGTTCATCGTCACTGGCGCTGCCAAGCAGTTGGCGCACAGCCTCCAGCGTAAGGTTATCGGGCTTGTTCAAATCGATTTGCACGCGCAGTTTCCCGGCCGTTAAACAGGGCGCCAGTGTCGCACAGCCCCCTCCCTCATGCCTAAGTAGCAGTGCCAAATGCCCCGCAAAATGCTTAACTGCGCCCGCTGGAACCGCTTTCCAGTGCATTGCCTCGTATTTTCAGCCCGTGAGATTTCCATGACCACCGTAACGCTCCAAGCCGATATCAAAGCCAAATGGCCCCAAGGCCAAAGCTCCTACAGCCCTGGAAGCGCTGAAGAACTGGCGATCATTGGTATCGACCTGCTGGTCAAGGAACTGGGCACACAGGCGGCACAAGCGTTCATCGGCCAGGTATTCGAGAAATACCCGGCCGACTACATGGGGGCGCAAACGCGCGATTAAGGACCGGACGACGAACGTCGACCGGGTCAAGCACCCTACTTCAGACGCGCCAGGCGCTCGGTCAGCAGATCGAAAAAGCCCTGGGCGTCGCCGTTCTCGACCCAGAACACATTCTTCGGCTGCTTGAGGCCATCGTACCAGTCGACGATGGTCTGGCCGAAGGTGGGGCCCTCACGGCTGTCTACGACCATATTGGCCTCGCGACCGCTGAACAGCGAAGGCTTGAGCAGGTACGCCACCACGGTAGCATCATGGACCGGACCACCCGGAATCCCGTAGTGCTCCATATCGCCTTTGACATACTCATTCAGAATGGCGCTGACCACCTTGCTCGCGTTGTTATTCAGGTCGGCAATCTTTTTAAGGCGGGCGTCGCTGGTGAGGACCTTATGAGTCACGTCCAGCGGCAGGTAAGTCAGCTTCACACCACTTTTGAGCACAATCTCAGCCGCGACCGGATCGGCGAACAGGTTGAACTCGGCCACGGGCGTAATATTACCGCCATTGAAATGCGCGCCGCCCATCACAACGACTTCCTTGATGCCCTGGGTGATTTCCGGCGCCTGGGTCAACGCCAGCGCCAGGTTGGTCTGTGGGCCAAGCATGGCGATGGTGATGCTGTGCGGCGCGGCGCTGCTCAGGGTCTTGATCAGGTAGTCAACGGCGTTACCTTCGGCCAGGCCCTTCTTGGGCTCATGCACGGTGACGCCGGAAATCCCTTCTTTGCCATGAATATTCTCTGCGTAGATCGGTGTGCGCAGCAGCGGTTTTGGCGCACCTGCGTACACCGGAATATCTTCGCGCCCTGCCCACTCACGCGCCAGGCGCGCATTGCGAGAGGTCTTGTCCAGGCGCACATTACCGGCGACGGTGGTCAGCGCACGAATCTTCAACTCCTCCGGCGAGGCCATGGCAAACAGCAACGCCACCACATCATCGGCCCCAGGGTCGGTGTCGATGATCAGGTCGATTTTTTCCGCCGCTTGGGCGCTTGCAGCAGTGAGCGCGGACAAAAGCAGAACACTCCGGAAAAGGTTTTTCAGGGTATGCATAAAACACTCCTTGTCATAAGGGGGGACGCTAGAACGTTACGCCGGACACCAGCGCGATATTGCAATAAGGTTGGCACTCGCCCGTGCGCACGACCGCGCGGGCATTGCGGCTCAGTTGCTTGAATTGGTCATGGCTGAGTAGGCGCCTTTCACCCAGCGCCGCCTGCTCTGCGAGCGCATCAAGCTCGCCCAGTGCAGGCGGTTGTTTAAGCAGGATTTCCTCCGCCAGCACGTGGCTTTCAACCTGCATTTCGCTCAGCACGATGCGCAAGGTGCTGATGAAATCCGGAATACCCTGGGTCAGCGCCAGGTCGATCAGCTCCACGCCGGGAGGCACCGGCAGACCCGCATCACCGATAACCAGGATGTCACCATGGCCCAGCGATGCGATGACCCGCGACAGGGCGATATTCAGCAAAGGTGTCTTTTTCATGAGGGCACAAAACCTTGTACGTCTTGCAGTGTAGGAATGGATGGCTGAGCACCGGCACGGGTCACTGACAACGCCGCCGCCACCTGGCCGAAACGGATCGCCTCGGCCTCGCTCTTGCCTGCGGCCAGCGCGGCGGCAAAGCCACCGACAAAGGTATCGCCAGCGGCCGTGGTATCGACCGCCTTGACCTTCGGCGCCACCCACTGTTCGAAGCCTTTGCCGTCGGCAAACAGTGCTCCCTGGGCGCCAAGGGTGATGATGACCTTGCCCGCCCCCGCCTTGATCAGCGCGGTCGCGGCGACCTTGGCGCTGTCGAGCGAGTCGACCGTCACACCGCTGAGGGCAGTGGCCTCACTTTCATTGGGGATCAGGTAATCGATCGAGTGATACCACTCGGCAGGCAACGGTGCGCTCGCCGGGGCGGGGTTGAGAATGACTGTCTTGCCCAGCTCACGCCCCCGCTTGAGTGCCTGCCCAACGGTATCCATCGGCACCTCAAGCTGACAGATGATCACATCTGCCGCCTGTAACACCGCGTCGCAGCTTTTCAGAGACGCTGGCGTCAACTGGTCGTTGCTGCCCGCCACAATCACAATGGCGTTCTGGCTGCTGTCATCCACCACGATCAACGCCACACCGCTGGAGCCTTCCACGGCACTGACCGCCTGGCAATCGACCCCCTCCACCAGCAGCGCTTCCCGCAATTGGCTGCCGTAGGCGTCAGTGCCGACGCAACCGACCATCGCGACATCCGCGCCCAGACGGGCCGATGCGACGGCCTGGTTCGCGCCCTTGCCGCCGGGAACGGTGGAAAACGTCTGGCCGATCAGGGTTTCACCGGCACGTGGCAAACGACTGGCGCGGGTGACCAGGTCCATGTTCAAGCTGCCTATTACCACTACTTTTGCTGGCATACATCAGTACTCATCAATTCGGTTCAGCGGTATTGGGCGAACACATCGGCCAATGGCGCGGTCGACTCACGCAAAACAATGCTGGGCGTCACGATGCGTTGATCGATCGGCAGTTGGGGGGTTGCTATTCGTTGCAGTAATAATTCGGCCGCCGTCTCGCCCAATTGCAGGATCGACTGCCCGACCGTCGTCAGCGCGGGGTAGACATAGCGCCCCATCTGAATGTCATCGAAACCGATCACCGACAGCTCGCCCGGCACACGCAGATTGCGCTCCGCGGCGGCGCGCAGCACGCCAAAACCAATCATATCGTTGCTGGCGAAAATCGCACTGGGCGGGTTTCCCGACAACAACTGCACGGCTGCGGCATAACCTCCGGTGCTGGTGAAGTCACTTTCCAGGATACGGCTGGCCGACACTTCGACCCCCGCCTCGCGCAACGCGCGCTGGTAACCCGCCAGACGCATCTGTGCTACCCGGGTATGCACCGGGCCACCGATACAGGCGATGTCCCGATGCCCCAGTTCCAGCAGGTGGCGGGTGGCGAGATAAGCGCCCTCTTCGTGATCGATGCGTACCAGATCGACATCAATGCCATCCAGCGCCCGGTCGACAATCACCATGGGCGTGCGCACCGCACTCAAGCCGGCGGCAAGACCACTGTCATCGCCGCCCACAGACGTCACGATCAAGCCGTCGACGCGTTTTTCCAGCAACACGCGCAAATAACTGCGCTGTTTTTCAGCGTCGTCGTCGGAGTTGCAGAGAATCACGCAGTAGCCATTGCGCTCGCAGTAATCCTCGATGCCACGCGCCAGCTCCGCAAAGTACGGGTTGAGGCTATTGGGCACCAGCAAGCCAATGGTGGCCGTGGTCTTGGCCTTGAGCGAGCGCGCAACGGCGCTGGGCACGTAGTCCAACTGCTTGATCGCCGCCTCGACTTTGACGCGTACCGGCTCGCTGACCGGGCGCGTCTTGTTCACCACATGGGACACCGTGGTATAGGAAATACCCGCAAGCGCCGCCACATCCTTGATCGTTGCCATGGTTCAGCCCCGCCGACTGGCGCGCTGGCTGCGATAGGTATCGAGGACCACGGCAATCACAATGACAGCACCGGTAATGATGCGTTTAGTGGGTTCCGTAGCACCGATCTGCGCAAGGCCAGCCGCCAGCACCGAAATAATCAACACCCCGAAAAAGGTACTGATGACCGAACCGCGCCCACCCATCAGGCTGGTACCGCCGATCACCACAGCGGCGATCACTTGCAGCTCCAGGCCGGAACCGGCGTTCGGGTCTGCCGCTTCAAGGCGCGAGATCTGGAACAACGCCGCAACACCGGCCAACAAGCCCATCAGGCTGAATACCAGGATTTTGTAGGGCTTGGGATTGATCCCCGCCAGACGCACAGCCTCCTCGTTTGTGCCGATACCAATGAGGTAGCGACCGAATACCGTTCGGGTCAACACCAGTTGCGCCGCGATGATCACCAGCAACGCAATGATGAACGACGGAGAAATACCAAAGGCAATCGGGTTGGATAACCAGGCAAACGAGTCACCGATGTAAGCGGTGCGCGAGCCGGTCATCTGATAGGCCACGCCCCGCGCCATTTCCAGCACACCGAGCGAGACGATGAACGACGGAATCCGCCAGGCCACGGTGATCGAGCCGGTGATAGTGCCGGCCAGCGCCGCGCAACCCATGCCGAGTATGGCGGCCGGCAACACGCTCCAGCCCCAGCCGAGAATCGCCACGCTGACCGCCGATGCGGCCAACGCCAGCACCGAGCCCACCGACAGGTCGATACCGCCGATGATCAGGATGAAGGTCATGCCCACCGCCAGCACCATCAGGTCCGGAATCTGGTTGGCCAGGGTGCTGAAGGTGTCATAGGACAGGAAGTGGTCGCTGAGCACCGAGAACAGCGCAATCATCGCCAGCAAGGCACCGGCCAGGCCCAGGTAGGTACCCAGGCCGTAGAAGTTACCGCCGGTTTTGCCGGGGGAAGTTATTGTTTTCATGGGGTATCCCTAAGCACTGCGTCGTTGAGCAGCGCATCACGTTTTTGATAGCCGGCAAAGGCGGCGGCAAGCAGTTCGTCCTGGGTCCAGCTGTCGCGCTCGAAGGTTTCGATCAGGCGTCCGGCGGAGAGCACGCCGATCCGATCACAGATCAGCATCAGCTCTCGCAGATCGCTGGACACCACCACCAGCGCCTTGCCCTGGCGAGTCAGCTCGCCCAGCAAGGCATAGATGTCGAACTTGGCACCAACGTCGATGCCACGGGTCGGTTCGTCGAACAGCATCACCGCACAATCGCGCTCCAGCCAGCGACCAATCACGACTTTCTGCTGGTTGCCACCCGACAGCTCGCTGACCAATTGCGCCGGGCTGGAGCTGCGGATGCGCATGGCATCTACCTGACGCTTGGCCAAGGCGGTTTCGTCACGGTTGTTCACCACGCCACCACCGGAAATCTTGGGCATGTTGCCCAGCGCGATGTTGGCACTGATGGATTGGGTCAGCAGCAAACCTTCACCTTTGCGGTCCTCGGTGATCAAGGCAATCCCATGCCCCACCGCGTCCACTGGCGAACGAATGCTCACTACCTGGGCAGGCGAGCCCAGGGCAATGGTGCCGCTGTCGGCCAGATCAGCACCAAAGATCAGGCGCAACAGCTCGGTGCGGCCGGCGCCGATCAAGCCGGAGATGCCATAGATTTCGCCGGCGCGCACTTCAAAGGACACATCGCGAACCTTGTCCGAACGGGTCAGCCCTTTCACGGTCAGGGCGGGACCACCAATGGTCCGCGGGCCCAGGTCAATCTGCTCACCCAACTCACGGCCCACCATCAGGGTGACCAGTTGCTCGCTGTTGTAGTTGGCCATCGGCTCGACGCAGACCAGCTTGCCATCACGCAGTACCGCAATGCGCTGGGCAACACGGGCCAGCTCCTCGAGCCGGTGCGAGATGTAGATGATCGCCACGCCGCGAGCCTGCAAGCGGGTGATTTGCTCGAACAGCATCTCGACTTCACGCGCGGTGAGCATGGCCGTGGGCTCGTCGAGGATCAGCACATGGCAATCGCCGATCAGGTTGCGCGCAATCTCGACCATTTGTTGATGCCCGATACCCAGGCTGCCGACGAGGGTGTCCGGGTCGATGGCGTCCAGGCCAACCTGGGCCATGGCTTCGATTGCGGCCGTGCGCAGTTGCTTGCGGCTGATCCAGCCGCACCGGCTGGGCAGGTTATCCAGGAACAGGTTTTCGGCCACGGTCAGCGTCGGCAGCAAGTTGAGTTCCTGCATGACCATGCGCACGCCCAGCTCTTCGGCCTGGGTACGGCTGGCCGGGCGGTAATCCTGACCGTTGAACTGCATGTGCCCGGTGGTCGGCGTGACCAAGCCGCCGATAATCTTCGACAGCGTGCTTTTACCTGCACCGTTTTCACCGGTCAGCGCCAGCACTTCCCCGCGATTAAGCGTCAGGGTGATGTCGGCCAGAACCGGTTGGGCATAGGTTTTGCCGATACCGCTGACCGAGAGGACAGCGTTCGGGGCGGAAGATGACATAGGAAAATCTCCAGGCGCCCGCTCAGGACGAGCGGACGCTGTTGGGTACTGCCAGGATTACTTCTTGAGGACGAGTTCGACAGGGGTTTCGATCACGCCGTCTTTGGCATCGACTTTCTCACCCTTGACCAGCTTGAGCGCGTTCTGGATACCGAACACGGCTTGCTGGGCAGCAGCCTGGTCGGCGGTCGCAAGTACACGGCCGTCTTGCAGCATCGGCTTGATGGCTTCGATGTTGTCATAGCCGACCACCTGCACTTTGCCAGTCTTGCCTGCGGCACGTACGGCAGACACAGCGCCCAGCGCCATGTTGTCATTGCCGGCCAGCAGTGCCTTGAGGTCTGGGTGTTCGCTCAACATGGCGGACGCCACTTTCTGGCCCTGGTCGATTTCCCAGTTGCCGGACTGGGTGGAAACGATCTTCATACCGGCAGCGTCCATCGCATCCTTGAAGCCTGCGGTGCGCTGCTGGGCATTGGTGGTGGTGGGTACGCCTTCGATGATCGCGACTTTGTCACCCGAGGTCAGGTGCTTGGCCAGGTAATCGCCTACCAGCTTGGCGCCTTTGCGGTTGTCCGGGCCTACGAACGGAATGTCGAGGTTTTTGCTTTTCAGGACGTCAGGGTCCAGGCGGTTATCAATGTTGACGACCTTGATGCCCGCGTCCGAAGCCTTCTTCAGCACGGTAACCAGCGCCTTGGAGTCGGCAGGAGCAATCACGATGGCGTTAACCTTGGCGAGGATCATCTGGTTGACGATATCGATCTGCGCGCTGGTATCGGTTTCGTTCTTGATGCCGTTGGTGATCATGTCGAAGTCGGCGGCGTGGGCTTTCTGGTAGTCCTTGGCACCGTCCTGCATCGTGACGAAAAACTCATTGGCGAGGGACTTCATGACCAGGCCGACCTTGGGTTTGAGGGCGGCATCATCGGCAAATGCAGAGGAGAGAGGCAGGGCAGCGGATGCGGCGGCAAGCACAGCGACAGCAAGAAGGCGTCCAGCAAATGGCAGCTTCATGGGTTCACTCCGATCTTATGATTATTGTGAGCAACGCTTGCACCGAAACCCTCTTCGGCAGCCGCCCCACCCGGGGGGCTGAAACGAGCGGTCACGACACACCAGAAGCGCTTCGTGAAACATCTCGCAAACGTTTGCGTTATTCAAACTATGAGAACCTTGTCGAGGTTTGTCAACGGGGTAATCCGTCTTTCATCCAAGGTCCTCAGCGCCGCAGATGCGCACCCTGAGATGTGTTTGAACATCGACTCACCAGGTCCTGCGCCGAAACGACAGGCTGTGACACCAAGGTCATGCAGGAGCCAGGAATATTCCGTCATCTTTTTCGGACAACCGAACGAAATACCCGCGCACTGTTCGGAAAGCCGGACAAGCGTCCTTTTCGCACCGTCAGAAAGTCAAATTAAGTTGTTTTAAATCAATACGTTAATTTATATCCCTGCGCACAATCCGCCTGGTACAAATCCTGCTCTTTCTCAGCACCCGAGGCGTTCAGAGTCGCCCGGGTGTTCTGGATGAAACTGCCACCGCACTCATCAAAAACCAGAGAGAAAAATAATGAAATCTGCATTGAAGAACTTTGTTCCGGGCGCCCTCGCCCTTCTGCTGCTGTTCCCTGTTGCCGCCCACGCAAAAGAAGTTGAAACCAAGACCAAACTGTCCAACGTGGTGATCCTCGCCACCGGCGGTACCATCGCCGGCGCTGGCGCCAGTGCCGCCAACAGCGCCACCTATCAGGCAGCCAAAGTCGGCATCGAACAACTGATCGCCGGCGTTCCCGAGCTCTCCCAGATCGCCAACGTGCGTGGCGAACAAGTGATGCAGATCGCCTCCGAAAGCATCAACAACGAAAACCTGCTGCAACTGGGCCGCCGCGTGGCCGAACTGGCCGACAGCAAGGACGTTGACGGCATCGTGATCACCCACGGTACCGACACCCTTGAAGAAACCGCCTACTTCCTGAACCTGGTGGAAAAAACCGACAAGCCAATCGTGGTGGTCGGCTCCATGCGCCCAGGTACCGCGATGTCCGCGGACGGCATGCTTAACCTGTACAACGCCGTGGCCGTGGCCGGCAGCAAAGATGCGCGTGGCAAGGGCGTGCTGGTGACCATGAACGACGAGATCCAATCGGGTCGCGACGTCAGCAAAATGATCAACATCAAAACCGAAGCGTTCAAGAGCCCATGGGGCCCGCTGGGCATGGTAGTGGAAGGCAAATCCTACTGGTTCCGCCTGCCAGCCAAACGTCACACCATGGATTCGGAATTCGACATCAAGACCATCAAGAGCCTGCCTGACGTTGAAATTGCCTACGGCTACGGCAACGTAAGCGATACCGCCTACAAAGCATTGGCCCAAGCTGGCGCCAAGGCCATCATCCACGCCGGTACGGGTAATGGTTCGGTATCGTCCAAGGTCGTGCCAGCGCTGGTGGAACTGCGCAAGCAAGGCGTGCAGATCATTCGCTCCTCCCACGTCAACGCCGGCGGCATGGTGCTGCGTAACGCCGAACAGCCGGACGACAAATACGACTGGGTCGCCGCCCTTGACCTGAACCCACAGAAAGCCCGCATCCTGGCAATGGTTGCCCTGACCAAGACCCAGGACAGCAAGGAACTGCAACGGATGTTCTGGGAATACTGATTCCTGGAGACACTGCGGTAGAGGCAGATTTATCTGCCTCTACCCACTCGTAGCCCCCGCGATAAAAGCCCCCCGCCCTACCCCAAAAACCAGCCCCACCGACAGTATCGGAATGACGCTTTCATAACGTCAGCTGCCTATTGTTTCCTCAGTGTCTAAGTGCTCGTTGAGCATCCATACGTTTTTCCCACAGCTACCAAGAGCGCAGGCTTGAAGCCTGCCGCGGGAGATGCCTTAATAAGCAAGCTAACAGTTTCAATATTATTGAGCCCACAATGACGTATGCAAACAAAAGCCTGGATAACTCGACTTCGCGCTCATCCGAACATCTCTTGAGACACCTTAAAACCCACGGCACATGCAGTACGGCGGATTTGTCAAAGGTGCTGGGGGTGACATCCGAAGCAGTGCGCCAACAAATGGTCAAGTTGGTCGAACAAGGCTTGGTCGATAGCGTGGTCGCACGTTCAGGCGTTGGTCGCCCCAAACAGCTGTGGCAATTGACTGACTCCGGTCATGCGCGATTTCCCGATACGCACGCCCAACTCACCGTGCAAATCATCGAGTCGGTAACGCAGTTGTTTGGGCAGGTGGGCATAGATAAAGTCATCGAACTACGCGGCTCGCAACAATTAGCCGAGTATCAAGCGCAACTGGCATCGGCGAGTTCCTTGGCCGAACGCGTCAAGCGACTGGCCGATGCGCGAGATGCGGAAGGCTATATGGCACGGGTTGAAAGCGATGGTGATGATTTTTTATTGATCGAGGACCATTGCCCGATTTGCGCCGCCGCAACCAAATGCCAAGGATTCTGCGCATCAGAACTGTCGCAATTTCAAATGCTGATGCAGGGCTGGGGCCAGGTGACGCGCGAAGAGCATTTACTGCGTGGCGGTCGCCGCTGCGTGTACCGCATCCGTAAATTGGCCGACCGATAGACCACTGGAACCTTGAATACCCCGCCTTCCAGAACCTCTTGAATTTTAAGTAGTTGCGAAAACGCCCACAGTTAAATACTGTATGTGCGTACAGCCTACCAAGGAATTCTCTGTGGCAAAGTCTTCTTCCGCAGCGCCCACATCGCCAGACGCCTACGAACGCCTGGCGCTGCGCGTGCAAAAAATCATCAATTCAACCAACGCCCAAAAAGCCAAGGCAGCGTTGATCTTCCGTCTGCCGGATGAGCCTGTGGATGAGTGGGAGCGCCTGCTGGAAGAGATCGCCGAAAACGATAACGTCACCCTCGCCTATCGGGATGACGGTGGCGTGCAGATTTTCTGGGTTGTGCCGAAGGAAGATTGATTGAATGAGTGTCCGTTTTATCGCTGTGTGCTGCCTGTTTTTTGCCCTCACCGCCAACGCCCAAGCCCCTCGCACCTTCAGCGAAGCCAAGAAAATCGCCTGGAAGCTCTACGCTCCGCAATCCACCGAATTTTATTGCGGCTGCAAATACACCGGTAACCGGGTGGACCTGAAAGCCTGTGGTTACATCCCACGCAAAAATTCCAACCGCGCCGCGCGTATTGAGTGGGAACACATTGTACCGGCCTGGCAAATTGGGCATCAGCGCCAATGCTGGCAAAATGGAGGGAGAAAAAACTGCACGCGCCACGATGATGTGTTCAAGCGGGCCGAGGCGGACCTGCACAACCTGGTGCCGAGTATCGGCGAAGTGAATGGCGACCGTAACAACTTCAGCTTCGGCTGGCTGCCAGTGCAAAGCGGGCAATACGGCTCATGCCTGACCCAAGTGGACTTCAAGGCCAAGAAGGTCATGCCACGACCGTCGATTCGCGGAATGATCGCACGCACGTATTTTTATATGAGCAAACAATACGGGTTACGCCTGTCAAAACAGGATCGCCAGCTGTACGAAGCCTGGAACAAGACCTATCCGGCACAGACCTGGGAGCGCCAGCGCAATCAGACAGTTGCCTGCGTGATGGGCCGCGGCAATGAATTTGTGGGCCCGGTGAACTTGAAAGCCTGCAGTTGAACGTGGGCGGTATTCCCGCCCAGCCCGCCTACTATTGCGCGGCCTTGTGCTCGATGACTTGCGACTCGGTGTCGTTCTTCTTGGCGCGGGCCAGCTTTTCAGTCAGCAGTGCCTGCTTGGCTTCGGCCTCAGCTTTGCTGGCGAACGGCCCCAGAAACACCTCGTCCTTACCGTCCACTTTCACAATATAAAAACTGAAGCCGTGTTCCAGCAACCACGCGGTCAGGTCGGTGATCGCCTGCAGTTTGTGATCCGGCGGGCCTACCCACACATCCCATTCCTGAGCGGCAATCGCGCCGGTTTGTGGCTGGCTTTCGGTCACGGCAGGCTTGGCCTTGGGGGCATCGACAGGTTTGCCTTCACCGCAACCGGTCAATGCCAACACCGCAATCGCCATCGCTACTTTACGCACTGCCCTGCTCCTTTGAGGATAAAGAGGCAACTTTACCATTCACTGTCTATTCTGGCCGTCATAAACGTTGGCTTAAACAATGCGAATGATGTACCGCAGACCTGTATGATGCCGCCATGGGAATTAATGTCGCCTCTATGCGTCCTAAAAGAGGCAGTCACAGGGAAGCGCTTAGCAGTAAGCTACACACATCTGACACCTACCCTGTCTGGAACATGTGTCCTTAAAAGTAATCAAGGAGAAGTCCATGCTTATACTCACCCGCAAAGTCGGTGAAAGCATAAACATCGGTGATAACATTACGATCACCATCCTGGGCGTCAGCGGCCAGCAAGTTCGAATCGGCATCAACGCTCCCAAAGACGTCGCCGTGCATCGTGAGGAGATTTATCAGCGCATCCAGGCCGGCCTCACTGCGCCGGACAAAAACCAGACGCCTTGAAGCGCCCCGAGTAGCCAGCCTTTTCGTTCACAGTGACGGCTGGCGAAAACCCATTCAGCCTGCTCGCGTATGCTTACGCGTTCAGCGCGCCTCCTGCATTTCCCTCGCGGTGAGATAAAACTGTCATAAAGCCTGGAACTTGCGGCGTTATTCGTAGCCGAACCTTCTGACAATCACCCTGCCATCTGTCTGTGTGCATTCAGGAGCACGTCGATGAGGCATCGAGCAACACAGCCGCTTATTTCCAGATCCTGGATGATCACCCTGTTGATAGGGCTGATTTTCCTGGCTGCCGGATATGGCCTGAGGTTCGAAATTGACCGCGTCAGCGATCCCGGCACTCACTCTTCGCTGGACCTGGCGTTACTGCTCTGTGGCTACTTGCTGGTGTTTTGCATCAGGCCGATCCAAAAGACTGTTTTGCGCAAGTTGTGCCAACGCGCGGCCCATCGTGAGTATCGAAAAACCATACGCTGACGTTGCCACGCTATCAGATTGCCGGTATTTACAGACCCACAGTAGCACCTATGCTTGGGCTGGCGCGGACAGTGAAAGGTGCTAAAAGCCGATGGACACCCTCAGCAAATCTCAAATCGAACAAGCGCTGGCGGCACGCCTGCCCAGCTACACGGTGACCTGCACGCTGCATGCTGACGGCACCCTGTCAGCCATTCTCAGCGGCCCGGAAACCGACCACTTTGCGATTACCGGAATCGTGCGCGCGCACTATCGCGGCACTGAAGCCATTGCCCGGCTCGCCAACGAGATACTCAGGGAAATGGTGCTCTCGCGCCAGGGCATGAGAAGCAGCCGGTTACAAGCATCAACCGATCCCGCCTTGTGTGAAGACCACCGAGACCGATAACCGACTCGGTGTGTTCAGATCACTTTGCCAACCGCCTCAAGGACAACCAGCCGTCAGCATCGTACAGGGCCTGTAATCCCTCATACCCTGTTATGCAAGCATGCGCTGTCGCCAGGGGCGTGAGATGCGTCGAGGTGACCACCATCACATCTGCTCCCGCAGCCTCCCCCGCTCGAATCCCTACCGCAGCATCCTCGAACACCAGGCAGTCCTGCACCGGCACGCCCAGGCGCTGCGCACCGAGCACATAACAGGCGGGGTCAGGTTTACCGCGCGCGACATCTTCAGCCGTCACCAATACCACCGGCGCAGCAATGCCCGCTGCCTCCAACCGACGCAATGCCAACGCCTTGGGTGCAGAGGTCACCAGCGCCCATCGATCACCTGGCAAGCTGTTCAGAAACTCGACTGCACCGGGAATCGCCACAACACCCTGGACATCGTCGATTTCAGCCGCGGTGATCCACTGCGCTTCGACCTGCGGATCAATGCCCGGTAACGCCTGGCGGGTGATGGTATCGATGGCCCTGGCACCATGGATCGTGGCGAGGAACGCCTCGACATCCAAGCCATGCCGCGTCGCCCAGCGGCTCCACACACGTTCGGCAGCGGCAATGGAATTGAGCAGGGTCCCATCCATATCGAACAGAAAGGCACGGTAGCGCTGGGTCAATACGGAGGGGCCTGGAGCGGACACTGCTGGTTTTCCTTCTATTGGCGAACATTGGCTGACCCCGATGCAATCTACGGATCACGCCATTGCATCGCAACCTCGGAATAACGCGGCAGGCCGCCCATCCCCCCGGCCTGAAACGCTCCCCGCCCCAAAAATCACCTCTCTGATCCTAGAAACCTTCGGGCCTCAGGCACTTCATTACAAACTTGTCATGATTCTGTTGGTTGGCTGTTCGGGGTGCCTGGTTACCGTGAACTCACTGCCGGAACCTGGCAGCCATCCCTTGGAAAGAGACACCATCATGAAACTGTTGACCCTCGGCTTTGCCACCTTGCTCGCCACCGGTTCGGCATTCGCCGCCGACACAGCCCCTGCAACAAACGTGATCCACGACAAAACCGGCTTCTTCGTTCACCTGGACATCGACAAAGTGTTATCGAGCACCGACACCTACGGTGTGTGCGGCATTGTCCCCGCTCGTCTCAACTACCTGGACCATCAGGGCCGCGAACACGTACTCGACTACCAGGTGCAAGGCATCGGTTGTGCCAGTGAGAATTGATCGGGCTACACTTGCGCCACACATCGAACCAAGGCACCTGCCATGAATATCCTCGTAGTCGAAGACGAACCCAAGGCCGGCAACTACCTGCTCAACGGACTGCGGGAGTTGGGTTACTCGGTGAGCCTCGCCCGTGACGGTGTCGATGGACTGCATCAAGCGCTGGAAGCGGCATTCGATGTGATCGTGCTGGATGTGATGATGCCGAAAATGGACGGTTGGGAAGTGCTGCGCCGCCTGCGCAAGGAAGCCGATACGCCGGTGCTGTTTCTCACCGCCCGCGATGACATTGCCGACCGTATCAAGGGACTGGAGCTGGGCGCCGATGACTATCTGATCAAGCCCTTCTCGTTCGCCGAGCTGGTGGCGCGCCTGCGCACCCTGACCCGCCGCGGCCCCAGTCGCGAAGAAGAACAGCTGCAAATCGCCGACCTGCAAATTGACGTCCTGAAACGCCGTGTCACCCGTGCCGGTACGCGCATTACGCTGACCAATAAAGAGTTTGCCCTGCTGCACCTGTTCGCGACTCATCAAGACCAGGTGTTATCACGCTCGATGATTGCCTCGCGGGTGTGGGACATGAACTTCGACAGTGACACCAACGTGGTGGACGTTGCCGTACGGCGCCTGCGCTTGAAAATCGATGATCCGTTCCAGCTCAAGCTGATTCACAGCGTGCGGGGCATCGGCTACCGCTTCGATACCCAGCCATGAGCAACCGTCGCCATTATTCATTGACCCTGCGCCTGGCGCTGATCTTCGCCTTGCTCGCCTTCGCCCTGCTCGCCACATTAGGCGTGGCGCTTTACCGCGAGCTGGAACGTGAACTGATCAAGCGTGACGACGCTTCGCTGATCTATCGCGCCGACCAACTGCGCAAACTACTCAACGACAGCAACACCCTGGACCTGATCAAGACCAAGCCGGAGCTGTTCCAGAACATGCTGGGCAACAGCGAATCGGTGCTGAGCATCGCAGCACCTGGCCAGAAGCCTTTGTTGCTGGTCAACCCAGGAAACATTAAAATACCGTCCGTGCCCCCGGCGCCCAAAGACCGCGAGCTGGGCTTCGCCGACGTGCACCATCTGCCCGGTGTAAATGGCGTGCCCTTCGCCACCGTCGCTGCGTCGATCGACTCGGGAGACCTTGGCAGCCTGCAGGTCACCACCGGGCGTCTGATGACCGAACGCACCAGCATGCTCGCCAGCTATCGCTTGAACGTGTTTATCCTGGCAAGCATCGCCGCGATCATCCTCGCGGTGGTGGGTTACCTGCTCGTGCACCGTGGCCTGCTGCCGTTACGTCGCCTGGCCCGGCACACTCAAGGGATCGGCGTGGGCAACCTGGCCGAACGGCTCGATAGCCACGGCACGCCGAAAGAACTGCTGCCCATGATCGATGCGTTCAACACCATGCTCGAACGGCTGGCTAAAGGCTTTGTGCAGTTGGGCCAGGTGTCTACCGATATGGCGCATGAACTGCGTACACCGATCAACAACTTGCTGGGAGAAACCCAGGTGGCCCTGCAACAAGGCCGCAGTATTGAAAGCTATCAACAACTGCTGGCCTCCAATGTAGAAGAGCTTGAGCGCCTGGCACGGATGCTCGACAACATGCTGTTCCTAGCCCGCACCGACCCCGCCAGCGCGCTGCGCCAACGTCAGGAGTTGAGCGCGGCGGATGAAGTGGAACGCATCGCGGATTACTTCGAAGGGCTGGCCGGTGATGTGCACATGCCCATTTTTGCCTCGGGCGAAGGGGTGATCTGGGCTGAACCGATGCTGCTGCGGCGTGCCTTGGCGAACCTGTGCGCCAACGCCATCAAGTACGGCGCGCCGGGTTCGGAACTGAGCATCCAGGCGATCCCTGATGACGCGGGTATCCATCTGAAAGTGAGCAACCACGGCCAGACCATTCCCGCCGAGCATCTGCCACGCTTGTTCGAACGGTTTTACCGGGTGGATGAATCCCGCGAACGGTCGTCCCAGTCCAACGGACTGGGGCTGTCGATCGTGGCAACCATCATGCACTTGCATAACGGGCGATACCGCGTGAGCAGTGAAGATGGCGTGACGTGCTTTGAGTTGTTTTTCCCAGGCCGTGAGGTCTGAGGGAAAGCCCGTCGTCAGCTTACCTGACCACCGCCCAGCACGATGTCGACGTGGGTTTGCCAGGCTGCCGAAACCGCAACACGCAGCCCCTCCACTACCGTCGATAACGCCATCGACGGCTCGCCCGATTCAGGCAGGCCCGGTACATGAATAAACCCACTGCGCACCGCAGCCCCCGCCAGTGCATGCTGCAACCGATAAAACACCTGGTTGCACACAAACGTCCCCGCTGTCTGCGAAACCGAGGCCGCAATACCCGCCTCGCGCACCGCCCTGACCATGCTCTTGATCGGCAATGTCGAGAAGTACGCAGCCGGGCCGCCGTCCAGCACTGGCGCATCAATCGGCTGCGCCCCAAGATTGTCGGGAATGCGCGCATCGTTAACGTTGATCGCAATACGCTCGATGGAAATATCGCTACGCCCAGGGCCCAAGCCCGTGGCGATGACCATGACCGGGTGCAATTCGTGGATCCACCGGAGCAGGCTCTCGGCAGCGGTGGCGAATGCGCAGGGCAAGCAACGCGCAACTATCTGCACATTCTCGCTCAACAGCACGCCATCCAACTGGCGCACGGCCTCCCACGAGGGGTTCACCCGGTCGTTATCAAAAGGCTCGAAGCCCGTCAGCAGCACAATTTGCATAGTGGCCTCACATCAACAGGTAAAGCAGCACGATATTGACCAGAAGCATCATCAATGCAGTCGGTATCTGCGCCTTGATCACCGCATTTTTATCGGGCAACTCCAGCAACGCCGCCGGAACGATATTGAAGTTGGCCGCCATCGGCGTCATCAGCGTTCCGCAGTAGCCGGAAAACATACCGATGGCGGCCATCACCGCCGGGTTGCCGCCGTAAATTCCCACCAGTACCGGCACGCCGACACCGCCGGTCATGACAGGGAACGCGGCAAACCCATTGCCCATGATCACGGTAAACAACGCCATGCCCAGCACATAAACCATCACCGCCACCCACTTGTAATCCAGGTTGATATAGGTAGTAGTGACGTGGGCGACCGCAGTGCCTACCCCGGCCTCGTTGAACAGCAACCCGAGCATTGCCAGCATCTGCGGCAATACCATGGCCCAGCCCAGGGCTTCGGTCAGACGGCGCGATTCACGCAAGGCTTGTACAGGCGTATCACGGGTCAGCCAGCAGGCCAGGCCAAGCGCAATCAGGCAGCCGATGCCCAGGGAGACAAAGGTCGTGTTCTTCGGGTCCAGCAGAGGTACGCCCCCGATTTCAGTGTGCTTGAGCAACACCGAGCCGATCACCGTGGTCAGCGGTATGGCCAACGCCGGGATAAACAGCTTGTGGCCCAGGCGCCCGGCACTGGCACGGGAAGCCTTGTCATGCAGCTCGGCGTGCTGGCCACGGCCAACGCCGCCCAGACCCGCGATCAACGCCATCACCACCACTCCGACGCCGATGACCACCGAGGGCAGGCGCTCCCCCACCAGAAACGGCACAGCAAACAACAACCAGAACACTGCGCTGGACCAACGCTTGGGGTGGGTACGGTCGAGCAGGATCATGCCCGCGGTGATCAGCAACAGGACACCCGCCAGCCAGTAAAGGTATTGAATGGAAATGATCATTGAGCGGCCTCCACCGGGACGCCGGCGGGGCTCATCTCGCGGGTCAGTCGTCGATCGAAGCGATGGAGCCGGATCGCATGAATGATGAAGGCGCAGATCGCCGTCGGGATGCCCCACACCGCAATGTGCAACGGTTCCACATCAATTCCCGAACCCAGCAAAAAGGTGTGCATCAACGCAATCGCACCGAAGGCGACAAAGATGTCCTCACCAAAAAACAACCCGACGTTGTCGGTGGCGGCGCACATGGCCAGTACCTTGTGGCGCAGCTTGTCCGGCAGCTTGCCAAAGCGTTTTTCCGCTGCGCCTTCGGCCATCGGCGCCAAGAGCGGCCGCACCATTTGCGGATGGCCACCCAGGCTGGTCAGCCCCATGGCCGCCGTGGACTCACGCACAAACAGATACATGATCAGCAAACGCCCGACCGTGGCACGTTCGAAGCGGGCGATCCAGT
The DNA here is from genome assembly GCF_050312585.1 of Pseudomonas sp. R19M. Taxonomy (NCBI): domain Bacteria; kingdom Pseudomonadati; phylum Pseudomonadota; class Gammaproteobacteria; order Pseudomonadales; family Pseudomonadaceae; genus Pseudomonas; species Pseudomonas sp. R19M. The sequence continues at coordinate 9,937 of NZ_JBNPJV010000082.1, read as the reverse complement.
TTTGTGCATGCAGGCGCAAGCCATGGCGCTCCAACAAGCCGATCACCGCCAGCGGTAATAACAGAATCAATTGCAGGGCGCGGGTCTGAAGAAAGCCATCCCCCATGGAAGTCAGTATTTTTTCCAGCGGGAATTGGGCGGCGAGCCCGGTGGCGATGGCGGCGGCGGTGACCACCAACAGCGGATTGAAGCGCAATACAAAGCCGACCACGATGACGAGTACGCCGATCAACGGCCATAAGTTCACAACTGTTTGCATGGCGGAGAGGTCCTTTAGTGCGCGCTGCGGCGCCATTACAGCAGGATGTGGGCAAAGGGCTCACAGCATGAAAGTGGCGTGCAGTCGGCTAGGTTTTTTTATTGTTGACCTGGAAGGTCGAGCGACAGTGGCGGCATCTTTGCCGCTTGGGCCGGGGGGTGTCCAACAAGAAAAATTGTTGCTGCAAACCAATAAATTTTGTGGGTGATCGGCGCCGGTTTACCTGGCGCGGTGCAGTCATTCAGCCCCGGCGACACCTCCATGGCCGAGAGTCGAATTCAGTCGTGAAAATTCTGGATCAGCGCCTACACTCAATAATGCAGTGCTGTATCTGGGCAAAATCCACAGCGCCAGTACCGATCAAGAGGCTAGCCGATATGTATGCCGGGCAAATGAGTAAGGCAACAGCGACGTTGGGCGAGATCCGCTGCCAGGTGGTCGTCCAGATTATCTGCCTGCTAGGAGTGGCACAGCTTTTCTGCTGACGACCTCACACACATGGGGCATAGGGATCCGTATAGCGGTTCAGGTTATGCGGGTAATCCGACCGTCGTGCCCAGTATCAAGACCGGCCCTGGTTGATTCCAAGGGCGTACCCGGTAGCGCCTGATTCATATATGCCGCTGTCGAATTCCCCAATCATTGATCGAGTACCTGGAGACGGGCGCGAACTGGCGTCCTGAGGTGGGTGTTTGCGAACGCTGTGCAAATCGCGGACAACAAAAAAGGGCCCACCTTTCGGTGAGCCCTTCCAGACCGCCCAGCAGAGCTGGATTTTGTTTGGTCGAACCAACGACCCCCACCATGTCAAGGTCTGCTAGGAACAAGCTCCCAGCCCTGGTGCTCTTGGATTTCACAGAACGCCCATTCACATTATGAGGCGTCAACAATGGCCAATATTCGCTTGCTTCCGTCCGGTAACTGGAACGCTCAGGCACGGGTAAAGGGTAAATCTGCACAGTCAAAAACCTTCACTACCAAAGCCGAAGCTCAGTCATGGGTCATTCAGCTTGAAGCCATGACGATGGATCACAAGCATCACCACACCATTTAGACGCTGGGCATGACCTATTGCGAAACCATGCTCAGGGGAAAGGTAGCTACGACCCGCGCGCTGAAAATCGTCGAACACCTAGGTAGGCACTTCACCCAACCCATTCACGAAATCACGCCGCAAATGATCAACGACTTCAAGATCGTGCGATTGAGGAAGGTAAAGCCTTCCACGTGCAGAACTCAACTCGCATTCATGTCGCGGTTCTACCGGTTTGCCAAACGCGGCCTGCTGATCGAAACTCATAACCCTGTGAGTGATATCGCATCCAAAACCAGACCGGTCTTCTGACAAGGTGATCAGGGCAAGTGAGCTTGAGCGTTTGCTGGAAGAGCTCTCTCCCACAATGAAACTCATCGTAGAACTAGCATACAAAACTGCGATGCGACGCTCTGAAATCCTGAAGCTAACGAAAAACTGCCTGCACCTCATTGATCGCATTGCCGATGTGATCGACGGGAAGAACGGCACACGGTCTGTCTCCCTCACCCGCCGCGCTGTTGAAACTCTCCACCCCGCCCAACTTTGGGCCACTGTGGGACGTCACTCAAACGGACAAGTGTTCACCGTCACACCGCACGCCGTAACTCAGTCTGTGCGCTTAGCGCGCGTAAAGGCAGGTTTAGATAGTAGCGTCAGGCTGCATCAACTCAGGCATACCAGAATGACGAGCGTCGCGAAAAAGGGATTCAACAACGCTCAGATCATGGTAGTGTCTGGGCACCGTGATACACGATCCGCTGCGCGATACTCCCATCTAAACGTGAGAGACGTATTGCACCTGATCGATTAATCAAACCAAGCGGCCCGCGATGTTGAATTACGAGCTGGCTGCCCCTCCCCATTTACATGGATCGGTAGATGCAAGGTAAAGTTCTTAGCCACCAAACTAAGAAAACTTCCACAGTCTCTACAGCTTCCGTAACACAGTGATATGCGAGTGAGGCAGGTACGGTGCAAGTTCGCGAATACTCAACATGTTTTTGCCTTTCGACAAGCACCTCGTCTCAGGGTTTGGAGCCGTCGTAGATCCTTTTAGATATTCTGCCGACGCACTCAATGATAACTCGCAGGGCGCTGACCTGAACTCACACCTCCCTGTTAGCTTTCTCTACAGCACGCTATCGAGCTGTATTTAAATCCAGGAATTATACTTCCTCATCGAAAGTTTTCGACTCCTTACGGAACACCCGACCAGATCGCGAACCAAGTGTATTGGTCAAGCAAAAGCAACAACCTTTGCATAGGGTCTATAGTCTAAATTCCCCCTACGAAGAAGTCCGCTCTTTCCTTACCGTATTAGCTGAGTCGCTCTCGAACTTTCCTGCGATGCTACCTGAGCACTGGGCCCTGCTTAAAGAGTTAGATGAATGGATAGCATCAATTGAAGCCACAGACGCTTCTAGTACATTCTTTCGATATCCAGTTACAAAAGAAGCTGGGAGAGATAGTCAAAAATCCACGATTCGACGTGAGAAGATCGAATCCATGGAAGAGCGAATGCATGGTGATGGTCCTCCCGTTAAGGCCATGCTGATGGTTAATGATGATGGGGAGGTAGTTGGAGCGTATTCCCGCGACGACACTCAGAACAAGGACGAATCGCCACTCTTAGAAAGACGGTGAAGATACTCCATGACTTGCACGTAATGATGCCCTATACTTTCGTTGGCAGTAGATGATAATCGCGCTAGAAAGCTTAGAGCACATAAGTACGAATACACTTTGAATAGCGAACATTAACTGACACACATTGCGAATGCAATGCCATAACTCTCAATACTAATCTTGTCACACCCTAACCACGCACAGACCTTTAAAAACATGAATCACGTCCACGTCAAGCACTAAATAAGCCACCCTTGTATAGCAATTAGCAATTACCGTACAAGAGTGACTCAAACTCCGACAAAAACAACTAATCATTTACAAACTCAAATCACGATATATGAAGCAAATATTCTATCTAAGACATTCAGAGTTGTGACTCAAGTGATACGCCTGATGCTGCCTAAGCAAAGAAACAATATCACGCCGAGAACCATAACCTTCGGCTATCTTTTTGTTTAGTAAAGAATACAAAAAAGCCTCCGTGGCCTTAGTTACCTCATTACTCTCTCGCAACATCTCTATTACACAATATAAATAATTACCACTTTCCAACGACAATGTCATCTCGTCCAGTAAATCTGCCATGCGCAGCGCATCATTTGGAAGACAATCGAGTTTAGAAAGGGCAATTATAATGTATGCTTCTTTAAGATCTAGATCTTCTGTAGATTCAATAACCTCTATCGAGGTTGAGAAATCAACATCACGACCGACTCTCATTAGCTTGGACAACAAAACAACCCCATCCCTGAATACAGGTCTATTTTTTAAAAGCCCTGTAAGGTAATCGACTCTAATTTCCGAACTATCATACATCAATGACCCAACTTTACTGAGCAGCGCGCTTATGAGCTCAAGTATTTTAGGCGAATTCCAAAACTCCCTAGACATATGATTAAGCATCGTTAAGTCAACCCACTCTATTTCAGAAGATAAAAGAATGCCCGGTAATGCTTCACAGACATAGTCAGGAAGCTGGCTATCTTCGTCAATCACTGAAATCAAAGTCAACATAGAATTAGACAACAGTATTTTCGACGACTGGGGTATATCCATTTTATATAGTGCTAGAAGCTGATCAAACAGTTCGACTTCAAAATCATCAGCTCGCGTATCACTTTGAAACGAAAGTACAGGAAACCCGAACTGTGCAATATTAGAGTCAAAAGGTAATTTATTGCTAGAAACATAATTAATATCTTCAAATTTTAAACCTAAAGCCCCCCATCGTTCAGACGCGAGCCTCCAATCAGAAACATCCCCTAACTCGCCTTTTCGAATACAACTGCTAATTCTAATTAGCTCATCTGAAGAGTTGGTGGATCTCACAATGGCGTTGATTTGCCATGGCAATATCCAAACCCAAGTTTCCAGTTTAAACAGCTCACTTGTCATCATCAAACTTGATGCTTCAAGAATAATATCAGCTAACAAAATTTTATCCGGCACATGCAAAAATTTCGCACAGTTATAAAGCCACTTCCAGCCGGGATGAACCTCACCTATCTCGTGGCTCTCAAGTTTATTATCTGCACCATATACTAGATCTGCTACTTGAAAATATATATCATCTCCAACAGAGTTCATACTTACTTCACGACGAACTCCGGCCTTGATTTGCTTAGCTAAAAAGGAATACCAAGCTGGAACACTTATCGCCATATCCTCTGAGGTAGCATCAATAACACCTCCAAATTCAAGAAGATAGTGAAATGGCGCCGATGCTGGTGACGACAGTAATATTGCTGAAAACCATCTATCAACAAGCCAACGAGATGGATCCCTCGCTATCATCCGACTGGTGATACTTAAAATTTCAGCGGGATCATTAGGCCATTTTTTTTCTGCAAGTTCTCTTGCCCAAGATACATCTCGATCTGCTAATTCAATCAAGACATTCCATGCTCCTAACCTAGCAGTAAAATCAATTTGATCTAAACGCAGGAGGATAGATTCTCGATAAAGATCTTCAGCTTCCGGATAATAAGCCTGACTCAATCTGAGATGCAAAAGGGTCGGATGAAGCTCCAGTATTCGTAGAGCGAGCCTTGTAAATATTTTAAGCTGACTCGGCTGATTCGAAATAGCTCCGTCATCTAATATATCCAATGCAAGCTCACTACCCGTTAAAAGAACCTCGTTAACACAACTTACCAGATCTCTTGCCCCCTCGTTGAGTTCAGAACAAATTGCAAAAATACTATCTCTAAGATACTGCTTTTCATGAAAGCATCGACCTGCGGCAAATAGAAATACATTACGCCAATGAGATGCATGGGCGATAGACCTCAACCGCTCAATAATTTCATGATCCCTTCCGGATGTTATGGCTTGTGCAGCCATAAACTCCTGCAACGATCTAATTTCAAAGCCGACTCGCCCCTCTTGAGGTGCGACCAAAAAGACTAGACGCTCAAGTGCGGCTTCAATTATATCATTCTTGAGGCTTTCACCTTTCTCGCCAATATGTCCTTCAGCAACCAATCGATAGTTGATAATTTCTGAAAACTCATCTTCCTTCAAGAGCGCATCGGTTTTGCCTTTTCGCTCCGACTCAACCTGTAAATAAACGCCAACCTTTTGATGAATAAAGTCTATATCTGCCTGAAAGCTATTTAAAAGCTTTGCAGCTGGAATTTCACGCTCCTTTTCTCGGCGATTGATAACATTGTAATATTCATTAAACAACCTCCACCTTTCTTTAGGAGGTTCTCCAAGTGACTCCACCAGCAACGCCATGATTGTCACTTGCAAGGGACTTTTCATCAACCGAACTGTTGATTTTCCTTACATGCTCTCTGCATTCGACTTAATAAAGTTTGCACCTTATCTTCTTCTTCGCCCCACCGCCTATTTATCAACTTTTGAGCGTAATGCAAAGCATGATCAGCATCCAGTTCACTTAATCTAAAATGCGTGTAACTATTCTCTGAAAAGTCATTATCATATCCTTGAGGGCGACTGGTGGCTATCAACAATAGATCAGCATTGCAATCAGCGGCATCTATTAAAAAGTCTTGAATACTTCCGAGTACTTGGCTCCTATTTGATGACGCTGGCACTTCATCCAAACCGTCTAACGCAATCAGCCATGGGTAACTTGAAAGCCAGTTACGAAGGTCATCACTATTCAGCTCCCTTTCACTACGTTCCTTGATGCGATTCAGTATGAAACCAAATAACGAATTGCAGCCACCATTAGCAAGTGATGCCGCAAACTTGTTTAATTCCACTCGCAACGGGAACCTTGCATTTCGCGGCGCATCAATAGACTCATCTCTACATTGTGTTTCTACAATATGACAGGCTTCAGCCACCTCAGAGTTTAATGATTTCGTAGAATGTTGTTTAACAAAAGAGCATCGATGGAGCTGGCAAAAAAACTGCGTCAGCGTGCTCTTACCCTGCCCTGGCCCTCCGATAAAAACCACTTTCCCTGGATTTCGAGACATGCCATGAGTCAGCGAGGTTTGTCGCCTTGTAAAAGACTCTCCATCGAGTAGCTGGCCAGCAATCACACTTAACTTAGCTAGCGCTTTTATCCCCTCCCCCCTTTCACTGAATGAAAAAGTCGGAGAATATGATTTGTACTCTTTAGCCGAGGCTACTTCTCGAATCGGCAAGTCCACAAATACACTTGCTAAGGGTATGCGATCTTTATTGTTGTGCCCGGCTTGTCCCAAATTTACATACTGTTCCCCTCTCAATTCTTTTTGAACAAAATTGAGCATAATATCTCTAAAATTATCAGCTTGTGGTCGCATATAATCCAAAATCACCGCCAGTACGTCACCTGGAGTAATCCACGCTCTATACGCAGTGCGTATTGCAGGCAATATGTCTAAAAACGCACAAAGCTGATCATAGTCCCAAACTCGAAAATCTTTAATTCCAATTTCACTTTTATGTTTGTCTACGAGTGCTGAAATCCGATCTTTACCGCCAGTCCCAGCAACTGGCGTTAATACAACATTAGTCACAAATATATAATATTCAGGCTTTTTAATATCAGAAGCTTTAGCAAGTTTTGTCAACTCGCTTCTAAGCTCCTTTATCGCCCACGCGCCATTATGAGCGCCTGGTCTCTGGCGAAATTTTGCTTGAATTACCCCGTAGCCATTCCAAGAAGACTTTGCATTTGGAAAATCTTTGACATCTTCAAAAGTGGCCTCGCGCCCGCCATCCGGACCATCACCAAATACGGTTACCCCACCACCAAGCACCGCGAGAGAGATCGACTGCACCAGCTGTTCGAACGAACGAGTAGACAATCTACTGAAATCGTAATCCATTAATCTTCCTTTTATTTACGGATAGCGAGCGTGATTATTCAATATGTATGGCTAAGCGACTCCATAGAGCCGCCTTTAGAGTGATATCACATCACCACTACAGCCGCGACCCCTGAACGTGATTTTTATTCCAAACCACCCGTACGAACAGAAAACTTCTCAGCTGATTTCCAGTAAGTGAAACGATGGTCTCAACCTTAAAATGCAACGCGCCAACGACGAACCAGGTCTCGCTAAGAGGTCTTCAGGCGGGCAACCATCAAGCTTCCAATTGCTCGGAAAACTACATGTAATTTTGGATTCTTTATGCAATCTGAAGTGATACACGGCAATGGATTTTCGGGAGTATTCGAAGTGCCTTTACCCCCTGACCCTGAGACCGGTAAGCATGCACACATATCCGGCGGAGGGGGGCGGGAGGGGGCGAACGTGATGGACTGGATAATGTAGCCTGGGTTACGACGCCGCCCAATGGGTGGGGATTACCCTGCGGAATTGCTTACCAAAAAATTAAGCTCATACACCGCATGTTCTTAGATAACGGCGTCAGCGAAGTGAGGGAATACTCGTCTTACCTCGTTGATTTACAAGCAGGCAGACGTGATGAAGCGCGGTAAGTAATGAGCGCTGAAGGCATTCACATTGCCCCGTGTGAACGAACCCGGTATTTTGTGAAAGTTATGCATGAAATCCAAGACAACAAAAAAGGGCCCACCTTTCGGTGAGCCCTTCCAGACCGCCCAGCAGAGCGGATTTTGTTTGGTAGGCGCGATTGGACTCGAACCAACGACCCCCACCATGTCAAGGTGGTGCTCTAACCAACTGAGCTACGTGCCTGCTGTGAGGCGGCATTCTACGGAATTCCGGAGGGGTGTCAACATCTTTTTTGCAGCTAACCCTATGAATATGCGAATTTTTTATTTGCGGCGGGCATGCCCATGGTTTTTCGGTGGCTGGCAGGCAATTTTCAACTCAGGTAGGATCGGAGCACTCGTAAAAAATATAAAACAGAGGTTCCAGGATGGCGAACACCCCCTACCCCCAGTCGTATTACGCAGCGTCCGCCAATGCGGTCCCGCCTCGCCCGACATTGCAAGGCGAAGTCGAAACCGATGTGTGCGTGATCGGCGCCGGCTACACCGGTCTTTCCAGCGCGCTGTTCCTGCTGGAAAACGGTTTTCGCGTGACGGTACTGGAGGCCGCCAAAGTGGGGTTCGGCGCCTCGGGTCGTAATGGCGGACAAATCGTCAACAGCTACAGCCGTGACATCGATGTGATCGAGCGCAGTGTCGGCCCCAGGCAAGCCCAGTTGCTGGGACAAATGGCATTCGAAGGCGGCAAGATCATTCGCGAGCGCGTGGCCAAGTATCAAATCCAATGCGACTTGAAGGACGGCGGCGTGTTCGCCGCACTCAACAGCAAGCACATGGCTCATCTGGAGTCGCAGAAGCGCCTGTGGGAACGCTTCGGCCACACTCAGCTGGAATTGCTGGACGAACGCCGCATTCGCGACGTGGTGGCCTGTGACAACTATGTGGGTGGCATGCTGGACATGAGTGGCGGGCATATCCACCCACTCAACCTTGCATTGGGAGAAGCTGCGGCCGTCGAGTCCCTGGGGGGCGTCATTTATGAACAGTCGGCGGCGGTGCGCATCGAGCGCGGCGCCAACCCGGTAGTGCATACCGCCGAGGGCAAGGTCAGGGCCAAATTCATCATTGTCGCGGGTAACGCCTATCTGGGGAACCTGGTGCCGGAGCTGGCGGCCAAGTCGATGCCCTGCGGCACTCAAGTCATCACCACGGCGCCACTGGGCGATGAGCTGGCAAAGACACTGCTGCCGCAGGACTACTGCGTAGAAGACTGCAACTATCTGCTCGACTATTACCGTCTCACCCGCGACAAGCGCCTGATCTTCGGCGGCGGTGTGGTGTATGGAGCACGCGATCCGGCGAACATCGAAGCGATCATCCGACCGAAGATGCTCAAGGCCTTTCCGCAGCTCAAGGATGTGAAAATCGACTACGCCTGGACCGGCAATTTCCTGCTGACACTCTCCCGACTGCCGCAGGTCGGGCGCCTGGGCGACAACATCTACTATTCCCAGGGCTGCAGCGGCCATGGGGTGACGTACACCCACCTGGCAGGCAAGGTATTGGCCGAGGCATTGAAAGGCCAGGCAGAGCGTTTTGATGCGTTTGCCGACCTGCCGCACTACCCATTTCCGGGAGGACAACTACTGCGCACGCCGTTTGCGGCACTCGGGGCCTGGTACTACGGGCTGCGGGATAAGCTGGGGTTCTGACAGCACGGTGAGAGCCGGCTCGCCGGCTCTTCGGGCAGTTTTCCAAATCGCAGAAACAAAAAACCCCGGTCTTTCGACCAGGGTCTTTGCTATCGGATCAAAGTAGCCAGAGGCTTTCTTTGTGCTTCAAGGCGTTCAGTGGGCCTTGAGGCAGATATGGCGCAGCGGACGGGACTCGAACCCGCGACCCCCGGCGTGACAGGCCGGTATTCTAACCGACTGAACTACCGCTGCGTATCGCTTGACCAGCCAAGGCAAAACCTCAACTGTCTTGGAACATCTGATCGATCAGCCTTGGCTGTTCGATCTCAAGCCCGACATATCGGACCTGGAAAATATGGCGCAGCGGACGGGACTCGAACCCGCGACCCCCGGCGTGACAGGCCGGTATTCTAACCGACTGAACTACCGCTGCG
>NZ_JBNPJV010000076.1:0-97034 GCF_050312585.1 Pseudomonas sp. R19M | reverse complement strand
AGTGTGTCAGTCACAGTTGAGTTAACTGAACCACCGCATTCGCGAGCAAGCCCGCTCCCACATTTAGTTCTGTGTCAGTTCTAGACACCGAGTCAAACCAATACGGTAAACTCCGCGCATTGCTGTCTGGAGCTATTTATGCGCGAAGCGTTGAATCAAGGCCTGATCGACTTCCTCAAGGCCTCCCCTACTCCTTTTCATGCCACTGCCGCCCTCGCCCAGCGTCTGGAAGCGGCCGGCTATCAGCGTCTCGACGAGCGCGAAACCTGGGCTACCGAAGCCAACGGCCGCTATTACGTCACTCGTAACGATTCCTCGATCATTGCCTTCAAGCTCGGCCGTCATTCGCCGCTGCAGGGCGGGATCCGCCTGGTCGGCGCCCACACCGACAGCCCGTGCCTGCGGGTCAAGCCCCAGCCTGAGCTGCAGCGCCAGGGCTTCTGGCAACTGGGCGTAGAAGTCTATGGCGGCGCCCTGCTCGCACCGTGGTTCGACCGCGACCTGTCCCTGGCCGGCCGCGTCACCTTCCGCCGTGACGGCAAAGTCGAAAGCCAGTTGATCGACTTCAAGCTGCCTATCGCCATCATCCCCAACCTGGCCATTCACCTGAACCGTGAAGCCAACCAGGGCTGGGCGATCAATGCCCAGACCGAGCTGCCGCCGATCCTCGCGCAATTCGCCGGTGACGAGCGCGTGGACTTCCGCGCCGTGCTCACCGAGCAACTGGCACGGGAACATGGGTTGAATGCCGATGTGGTGCTCGACTACGAGCTGAGCTTCTACGACACACAAAGTGCAGCGGTGATCGGCCTCAATGGCGACTTCATCGCCGGCGCGCGCCTCGACAACCTGCTGTCGTGCTACGCCGGCCTGCAAGCCTTGCTCACCAGTGACAGCGACGAAACCTGCGTGCTGGTGTGCAACGACCACGAAGAAGTCGGTTCCTGCTCCGCGTGCGGCGCCGATGGCCCGATGCTGGAACAGACCTTGCGCCGCCTGTTGCCCGAAGGTGATGAATTCGTACGCACTATTCAGAAATCACTGTTGGTGTCGGCAGACAACGCCCACGGCGTGCACCCGAACTACGCCGAGAAACACGACGCCAACCATGGCCCGAAACTCAACGCCGGCCCGGTAATCAAGGTCAACAGCAACCAGCGCTACGCCACCAACAGCGAAACCGCCGGCTTCTTCCGCCATCTGTGCATGGCCCAGGAAGTCCCGGTGCAAAGCTTTGTGGTGCGCAGCGACATGGGCTGCGGCTCGACCATCGGCCCGATCACCGCCAGCCACCTGGGTGTGCGTACCGTGGACATCGGCCTGCCGACGTTTGCCATGCATTCCATTCGCGAGCTGTGCGGCAGCCACGACCTGGCGCATCTGGTGAAAGTGCTGGGTGCGTTCTATGCGAGCCACGACTTGCCCTGATGCCTGATACTGGGGAAATGTGGGAGGGGGCGCGGTCACTGTGGGAGGGGGCTTGCTCCCGATAGGCCGCGCAGCGGCCTCAAAAATGGGCCTGCTATGCAGGCCATCGGGAGCAAGCCCCCTCCCACATTTTGATTTGGGTGAACCTGACCTGCATCATCTGCACTTTCTGCAATCCGACCTAGACTTGTCAGTATTCCCACTCCGACAAGGCCGTCGCCCCATGATCTCCATGTCCTCTTTCCACGCCATGCTTATCCCGATTCTGATCGGCATGATCATGCTGGCCGTGGGTTTCAACTTTCGTGACAAGCCCCTCGGCGTATTCGGCATGTGGATCGGCATGCTGCTGATCCTGGGTACCGTGGTGTACAAGATCCTCGCCAAACTGGCGGAATGACAAATGCACTCGCATTGGGCATAGCGGCCTCGTACACTCGGTCAATTCGTCGTTTCCAAGGTTGACCGCCTCGTGTTCTCCCGTCTGTTCGCCCTGCCCTGCTCTATCCTGATCGCCCTGCTCACGCTGTTGCCGCTGGCGCCTGCCCAAGCCGTGAGCTTGCCCGGCCTGCTGGGCAGCACCACCAAACCGCAACCCCAGGCCGAAGTGCCCCTGGGGCAGTCGCTGGATGAGGTGATCAAGACCCTGGAAAACGACCAGCAGCGCACTCAGCTGCTGAGCGACCTGAAGAAGCTGCGCGAAGCCACCCAAAAGGCTCAACCCGCCGCCGAACAAGGCGTACTCGGGCTGATCGGCGGCACCCTGGCGGGTCTTGAATCGCAGTTTTCCGGGGCCGACAGCCCGTTGGGGCGCTGGTCCAATGAAGTCGACCAGGCCAAGGATGAACTCGGCGCCCTGATGCTGCCGGCCAGCGAGTGGCTGCCGATCATTTTCGGCTTTGCCGTGATCCTGGCGGTCTGGAGCCTGCTGGCGGCGGCGCTCATCTGGCTCAGCCACCGCGTACGCGAACGTTTCGGCCTGCCGGAAGAACTGCCGCAACACCCGCGCACCTGGGACATGGTGCGTTTCGCCCTGCGCAAGCTGGGCCCCTGGATGATCGCCTTGATCATCACGGTTTACCTCAGCTACGCCCTGCCCTCGTCCCTGGGCAAATCCCTGGCGATGGTGCTGGCCTATGCGCTGGTGGTCGGCACCTGTTTCTCGGCGATCTGTGTGATTGCGTTCTCCGTGCTCGACGGTCCGCACCGCCACCGCGCCCTGTATATCCTGCGCCACCAGGCTTTCCGCCCGCTGTGGTGGATCGGCAGCTTTGCCGCGTTCGGCGAAGCCTTGAGCGACCCACGGCTGGTCCAGGCCCTGGGGCAGCACCTGGCTCATACCGCCGCGACCGTCGCCAATGTGATGGCGGCGCTCTCCACCGGCGTGTTTATCCTGCGTTTCCGTCGCCCCATCGCGCACCTGATTCGCAACCAACCGCTCTCGCGCCGCCTCACCCGCCGCGCCCTCACCGATACCCTGTCCATCATCGGCACCTTCTGGTATTTGCCGGCGCTGCTGCTGGTGGGCATTTCGCTGTTCGCCACCTTCCTGTCGGCGGGCGACACCAGCACGGCGCTGCGCCAGTCACTGTTGTGCACGGTGTTGCTGGTGCTGTGCATGGTGATCAACGGCCTGGTACGCCGCCACGCCCTCAAGCCGCAACGCGGGCACAAGCGTCATGCCTTGTACTCCGAACGCCTGAAAAGCTTCGTCTACACCCTGGCCCATCTGCTGGTGTGGCTGGTGTTCATTGAACTGGGCCTTCGTGTGTGGGGCCTGTCGCTGATCCGCTTTACCGAAGGCGACGGCCATGAGATCAGCGTCAAGCTGTTCGGCCTGGGCGGCACACTGCTGTTTGCCTGGCTGATCTGGATCCTCAGCGACACGGCCATTCACCACGCCCTGACCCGCTCGCGCAAAGGCCTGGCCAACGCCCGTGCGCAAACCATGATGCCGTTGATCCGCAACGTGCTGTTCGTGACCATCTTCATCATCGCCGCTATCGTCGCCCTGGCGAACATGGGCATGAACGTCACGCCACTGTTGGCAGGTGCCGGTGTGATCGGTCTGGCCATCGGTTTTGGTGCTCAGTCGCTGGTGGCGGACTTGATCACCGGCCTGTTCATCATCATCGAAGACTCCCTGGCCATCGATGACTACGTGGACGTCGGCGGCCACCTCGGCACCGTCGAGGGTCTGACTATTCGTACCGTGCGCCTGCGCGATATCGACGGCATCGTGCACACCATCCCGTTCAGTGAAATCAAGAGCATCAAGAACTACTCGCGGGAGTTCGGCTATGCGATTTTCCGGGTGGCGATCCCCTACAACATGGAAATCGACGACGCGATCAAACTGATGCGCGACGTCGGCCAAAAAATGCGCAACGACCCGCTGCAACGCCGCAATATCTGGTCACCGCTGGAGATTCAGGGGGTAGAAAGCTTCGAATCCGGCAGCGCCATCCTGCGGGCACGCTTCAAAACCGCGCCAATCAAGCAGTGGGAAGTGTCGCGGGCGTTCAACCTGTCGCTCAAGCGTCATCTGGATGAAGCCGGGCTCGATCTGGCGACACCGCGCCTGAGTGTGCAGGTGGTCACTGCCGGCAGCGTGCAGGAGAAAGATCCACAACAATAAAGAGGGAGAGCTCCTTATGCGTTTAACCGGTCTGACACACCCATGGGTTTTCGGCGTGTTGTGCGGGGTCGCCAGCAGTGCGGTGATTGCCGCCAGCGGCGGCCAGGAAAGTGCCCGGGAAGAAATCGCCGCCCAAGCCAAAATACTCGAACCGGTGTTGCTGGAAACCCGCCGCGATCTCCACGCCCATCCCGAGCTGGGCAATACTGAACAGCGCACCGCCGAACTCGTCGCCGGGCAACTGCGCGACTTGGGCCTTGAGGTCAAGACGGGCGTGGCGCGCACCGGTGTCGTCGGCATCTTGAAAGGCGCCCTGCCCGGCCCGACCGTGGCGTTGCGCGCCGACATGGATGCGTTGCCGGTCAAGGAAGTCGCCGACCTGCCGTTCGCCTCCAAGGCCAAGGGCACCTACCTGGGCAAGGAAGTCGACGTGATGCACGCCTGCGGCCACGACGCCCACACCGCCATCTTGCTGAGCACGGCGAAAATCCTCAGCGGTATGCGCGACCGCCTGCCCGGCACCGTTGTGTTCTATTTCCAACCCGCTGAAGAAGGCCCGAGCGACTTCATCCCCGACGGCAAAAACACCTGGGGCGCGAAGATGATGGTGCAGGAAGGCGTGATGAAGGCCCCCAAGCCGGACGCGGTGTTCGGCCTGCACGTGTGGGCCGGCGTGCCCGCCGGGCAGATCGCCTACCGTCCCGGCCCGACCCTGGCCAGTTCCGATGACCTGCGCATCAAGATCCTCGGCAAACAGACCCACGCCGGCCGCCCGTGGGACGGCATCGACCCGATCACCGTCGGCGCGCAGACCATCGTCGGCCTGCAAACCGTGGTCAGCCGCCGTACCGACATCTCGTCATTCCCGTCGGTGGTCAGCATCGGCACCATCAATGGGGGGACGCGCTATAACATCATTCCCGAATCGGTGGACATGAGCGGCACGATTCGCTCCTACGACTACGGCATTCGCCGGAAGCTGCACGCGGATGTGCGTCAGACGGTGGAGAAAATCGCTGAAAGCGGGGGCGCCAAGGCCGAAGTCACGATCATCGAGAAATACGACCCCACCATCAACAACCGGGCCCTGACCGAAAAGATGCTGCCAAGCCTGCGCTGGGCGGCCAAGGATGATGTGGTGCAAGGCCCGTTGGTGGGCGGTGCCGAAGACTTCTCGTTTTATGCCAAGGAGGCACCGGGGCTGTTTGTGTTCCTGGGAGTGACGCCACGGGATCAGGACATGAGCAAGGCTGCGCCGAACCATAACCCGGGGTTCTTTGTGGATGAATCAGCGTTGGTGGTGGGCGTGAGGACGCTGGCGTCGTTGGCAACAGACTACCTGTACACCCGCTGAAACACTGCTGTGGCAAGGGAGCTTGCTCCCTTGCCACAAAAGCCACTTCCCACAGGGGATGCGCTGGATCAGCCGGCCAGCGCCGCACCGTCCATCTTCTGGCGCAGGCTCAGCGGGCGCATGTCGGTCCAGACCTCCTCGATGTAGGCCAGGCACTCTTTCTTCATGCCGCTCTTGCCCACGGTGCGCCAGCCTTCCGGCACGGCCTTGTAGTCGGGCCAGATGGAATACTGCTCTTCATGGTTGACCACAACCTGGAAGAGGATGTCGTCGCGGTCGAATACTGAGGTCATTGCTGTTCTCCATCGCTCAAAGGCTGGCTGCGCACCACGCGCAGCGCTGATATCTGTAGAAACGTACCAGGCGTACGAAAAATTAGACGCCGGCGAGCGCTGCCACCACGGCACGCCCGAAGATCTCGGCCACACGGTCGATCTCGGCAGCGGTGATCACCAGGGGTGGCAGGAAACGCACCACGCCGCCATGACGGCCACCCAGCTCCAGGATCAGACCGCGCTTGAGGCACTCGCGTTGTACCAGCGGTGCCAATTGACGGTGTACCGGTGGATGGCCCTGGATATCGAGTGTGCCGTTCGGGTCCACCAGTTCCACCCCGAGCATCAACCCACGCCCACGAATGTCACCCAATTGCGGCACATCCCGTTGCAGGATGCGCAGGTGTTCAGCCAGGCGTTCGCCCATGGCGGCGGCGTGGCCGGCCAGGTCGTTTTGCTTGAGATGGCGCATCACTGCCGAACCTGCCGCCATCGCCATCTGGTTGCCACGGAAGGTCCCGGCATGGGCGCCCGGCAGCCACGTGTCGAGCCAGTCGCGATACACCACCACCGCCAACGGCAGGCTGCCACCGATGGCCTTGGACATCACCACCACGTCCGGAATGATGCCGGCGTGCTCGAAGGCAAACATCTTGCCGGTACGGCCGAAGCCGCTCTGGATCTCATCGACGATCAGGGCCACCCCGGCCCGTTCGGTGATGCGCCGCAGGCCGCGCAGCCAGTCGAGATCGGCGGGAATCACCCCGCCTTCGCCCTGCACCACTTCGACAATCACCGCGGCCGGCAGCGCTACGCCGGCTTCCGGATCATTGAGCAGGTTTTCCAGGTAATGCAGGTTGACCCGCACGCCTTGCGCACCGCCCAGGCCGAACGGGCAGCGGTAATCGTAGGGGTATGGCAGAAACTGCACGCCATTGGCCAGCAAGGCGCTCAACGGTTTCTTTGGCCCCAGGCTGCCCATCAGGCTCAGTGCGCCCTGGCTCATGCCGTGATAACCACCCTGGAATGACAACACCGTATTGCGGCCGGTGGCGGTGCGTACCAGTTTCAGCGCGGCTTCCACCGCATCCGTGCCGGTCGGCCCGCAGAACTGGATTTTCGCTTCCCGCGCCAGCGCCGGCGGCAGCAGGCCGAACAGGTCCTGCACGAATTGGTCTTTGACCGGGGTGGTCAGGTCGAGGGTGTGCAGCGGCAGTTCATCGCTGAGTACCTGTTGAATGGCCTCGATCACCACCGGGTGGTTATGGCCCAGTGCCAGGGTGCCGGCACCGGCCAGGCAATCGATGAAACGCCGCCCCTCCACGTCCTCCACATAGATGCCCTTGGCGCGCTTGAGTGCCAGCGGGATACGGCGTGGGTAACTGCGGGCGTTGGATTCCTGTTGGCGTTGGCGGGCCAGCAGTGGCGTTTCCTCGAAGTGGTAGAGGGTTTCGTGCAGTTGGGTGTCTTCGGTGCGAATGGTGGCGACGGACATTTCTCGATCCCTCAATACGCGGGTGGGGTGAGCAGACGGGTGATCCGTGGGTCTACGGATGGCATGTTCTGAAGACGCACCAGCGGCGGGGGGATTTAGGGGAACGCAGTGCTTATCCGTTTTTCGGTAACGCCCGTCCCGACCATCAGATCCCCCGGTACCGCTCATTCAACGCATACAGAACCGCACACGTTTCCCCATCCAGCTCCCCGCGATAATCCCGCGACCGAAAGTGCATCTGAAATGCCCGGGTGCGCTGTTCAAATGCCTGGCGATTCTTCGCCGGCGCATAGCCATAGCGCTGGAAAGCCCGTTCCACCTCGACCTCCGGCGGCAGCCCGAGGCAAAACCGGCGTTGGTACATGGCCCGCGTCGCCTCATCGAACCAGGCGCCGATCCCCGCTTCATACAAGCACCGCCAAGGCAGTTGCGGCCCCGGGTCACGCTTGCGCCAATATGCCACATCCGAATGGCCCAGCACGTCGGCCGGCCCGATCTGTGGGTAGCGCCCCAGAATGTCACCCAACAAGGCAATCAACATATCGACCTGCGCCGCCGGGTATGCCGGAAAAGTAAACACGCCGCCGTCATCGCGCGCCAGGTTGACGATCTCGATGCCAATCGCCCGGCTGTTGAGATTATCCCGCCCTCCCCAGTGGCTTGCACCGGCATGCCAGGCGCGCTTGTCTTCGGGTACCAGGCGAAATACGCGCAACTCGTCATAACCGCTGGCGCGATAGCCGGGCTCATTCGGGTCGGGCAACAAATAGTGCGCGCTGACACCGCCCTGGGTCAGCGTATTCAGGGATGAGCCGAACGGCGCCGCGGTGTAATGCAGCACCACCTGCCGCACGGGCTCGCCGTGACGTTCATTGAAATCCTTGGAAGGGAAACTGCTATCGATGATCAACATAAGGACCGTCCTTTTTCACTACAGGCCGAATCATTCAGCCCGTTCGAGCACAAAAAAATTACCGCCATCCTGAAGCGCTCAAGCTCAGGCGGGCGGTAACTATTTGGCACTTGAAAAAGAACGGCTCAGCGCCGCAGTGGCATCCCCAAGTCGACGCGCAGGCCATCCGGCCGGCTGTCGAACTTCAACGAGCAGGAACAACGCTGGACGATGGCCTGCACAATTGCCAGGCCCAGGCCGCAGCCCTCGCTGTTGCCGTTGCGCCAGAAACGTTGCGTCAGGTATTGCAGGTCCTCGCTGGAGATCTGTTTGCCATGGTCACGCACCCGGAAGATCACGTTATCGGTCGCGGTCAGCACGCTCAGCTCCACCCGCGTATCCGCAGGCGTGTGACGCAGGGCGTTATCCAGCAGGTTGCGCAGCGCCGCAACCGCCAGGCCCACCGGCATTTCAACCGGGGTGGCCGAGAGGTTGTCGGGCAGGATCAGGTCGATACGCCGGTTGTCACCCGCATTGGCGTCCTGGATCGCCAGGCGTGCGACTTCCTCGGCACTGGAGTGCATGCCGTCATCGAACGACAGGTTGCCCTCCACCCGCGCCAACAGCAGCAGTTGCTCCAGGGTACGGTGCAGGCGGTCAGCGCCTTCCTCGGCATGGGCCAGGGACTGGTCGCGGGCCGCGCCTTCGGTCATGCGCGCCACCTGCAGGTGGGTCTTGATCGCCGTGAGCGGGCTGCGCAGCTCATGGGCGGCGTCGCCGGTCAGACGGCGTTCGCGCTCGATGGTCTTGGCGATGCGTTGCAGCAGTTGGTTCTGGGTGTCGAGCAGCGGCTTGAGTTCGCTGGGCAACGGGTGGATCTGCAGCGGTTCAAGGGAGTCGACACTGCGGCGCATCAAGGCATCACGCATGCGATTGAGCGGCACCAGGCTCTGGCCGATGCCCAGCCACAGCAGGCACAGGCAACCCAGCAAGGCCACACCGACCGGCACGGACGCCGCCAGCAGGATCGACAGGTTCAACGCCTCGCGCTCCACCTGGCGGTCGGCGGTGGTGATCAGCAGGTCGCCACGGGACAGGGTGAAACTGCGCCAGCTCACACCGTCGATGACCTGGTCGCGAAAGCCGCTCTGGCGCGACTCCAGCCCTTCATCCGGGGTGGTATGGCTGCGTGCGAGGATCTCGCCCCGCAACGAGCTGACCTGGCAGGCCATGCCGCCCGGTACATTCAGTTGTTCGGTGCGCAAATGTGCACCGCCACTCACACTGGCCAGGCCCGGCATCTGCTCGGTCAGCCCCGCCACCATGCGGGCCGATGCCACCAGGCGTTGGTCGAGGGAGAACATCATCTGGTTGCGCAGATCGTTGAGCATCCAGGCGGCCGCCAAGGCCCAGATCAACACAAAAGCGGCGCCCAGCTTGAACGTCAGGCGCAGGCGCAGGCTCATCACGAAGCGTTGTCTCCCGCCGCCGGGCCGTCATCCGCCGTGCCCAGGCGATAGCCCAGGCCGCGCACGGTCTCGACGATACCGTTACCCAATTTGCGCCGCAGGTGATGGATATGCACGTTCAACGCGTTGCTTTCCAGTTCATCGTTGAAGCCGTAGACGCTGTCCTTGAGCTGTTCGCTGGAGAGCACGCGGCCCTTGTTGTGCAACAAGGCTTGCAACAGCGCCTGTTCGCGACGGGACAGGTCCACCGGCTGGCCGCCCAGGAAGGTCTCGCGACTGCTCGGGTCATACGCCAGCCGGCCATGTTCGATCAGGTTGACGCTGCGCCCCGCCACACGCCGCAACAGGGTTTGCAGACGGGCGGCGAGTTCGCGCAGGTCGAAGGGCTTGAGCAGGTAGTCATCGGCGCCGGCTTGCAGGCCGTCGACGCGGTTGGTCACCGAATCGCGCGCGGTGAGGATCAGCACCGGGATTTCCAGGCCCTGGCTGCGCTGTTGCTGCAACAGCTTGAGGCCGTCTTCATCGGGCAGGCCGAGGTCGAGCACCATGATGTCGAACGTCGCCGCCTTGAGCATCGCCCGCGCCGCCGCGGCCGAAGCGACGCGCTCGACGGTGAAACCCTGGGCGGTCAGGCCGGCCACGATACCGCTGGCGATCAGTTCGTCGTCTTCACAGACCAGTACGTGCATGCTGAACCCTTCATAAAAGATGGGGAGATTAAAGGCTGGGCGGATTAAGCGCAGATTATGCCGTGAAAAGAGGCGCGCTCAGACTTTCCCTACACTCTAGAATAGCGCCGGTTAATCATCGGTTAATCAACGCCACACATTGTGTGCCTCACTTGCATCGAACTAAGGCTTGACCATGCGGCATCTGTTTACCTTTTTGCTGGTGTTGTTCGCGGGGTTCGCCCAGGCTGCGCCGGGCAGTAATCCTTTCGAGACCAAACCCGACTTCCTCCCGGTGGGCAAAGCCTTCACGTTTACCTCCGAGCGCCTGGAAACTGGCGAGACCCAGCTATATTGGCAGATTGCCGACGGTTATTACCTGTACAAGCAGCGCATGAAGTTCGACGGCCTGGCCGACAAGCCCGCGCTGCCGCAGGGTGAAGCCCATAGCGATGAGTTTTTTGGCGAGCAGGAAGTGTATCGCCAAGGCCTGGAAGTGAAGATCCCGGCGGGTGTCACCGGCCAGGTCAAACTCGGTTGGCAGGGCTGTGCCGATGCCGGCCTGTGCTATCCGCCGCAGTCGATCACCGTGGATCTGGGCGGTAACCCTGCCGTTGCCGCCACCACCCAGGCCCAGGACCAGAGCCTGGCCAGCGGCCTGCAACAACGCAGTCTGGGCTGGAGCCTGCTGGTGTTCTTTGGCTTGGGCCTGCTGCTGGCGTTTGCGCCGTGTTCGTTGCCGATGTTGCCGATCCTCGCCGGCCTGGTCGTCGGCAGCGGCGCCAGCCCGCGCCGGGGTTTTGCCCTGGCCAGCAGTTATGTGGTGTGCATGGCCCTGGTGTATGCAGCGCTCGGCGTGTTGGCTGCGCTGCTTGGCGGCAACCTTGCCGCGTTGCTGCAAACCCCGTGGATCCTGGGCAGTTTTGCCGCGCTGTTTGTGATCCTCGCCCTGCCGATGTTCGGTTTCTTCGAGCTGCAACTGCCGGCCTTCCTGCGTGACCGCCTGGACAACGTCAGCCGCCAGCAAAGCGGTGGCAGCCTGGTGGGCGCGGGCATGCTCGGTGCGCTGTCCGGCCTGCTGGTGGGGCCGTGCATGACCGCGCCGCTGGCCGGCGCCCTGCTGTATATCGCCCAGAGCGGCAATGCGCTGCACGGTGGCCTGATTCTGTTCGCCATGGGCATCGGCATCGGCGTGCCGCTGTTGCTGCTGGTGACGGTGGGCAACCGCTTCCTGCCCAAGCCAGGCACCTGGATGAATGTGCTCAAGGGCATCTTCGGCTTCCTGTTCCTGGGCACCGCCGTGCTGATGATCCGCCCGGTCATCAACGAAAGCCTGTGGCTCGGCCTGTGGGGCGCACTGGCGCTGGTCATGGCCTACTGCGGCTGGATATTGGCCCGCGAATACGGGCTGGCCGCCAAGGTATTGGGTGCAGGCTCGCTGGTGCTGGGCCTGTGGGGCGCGGTGCTGGTGGTCGGCGCGGCCGGTGGCAGCGATGACCTGTGGCAACCGCTGAAGGTCTATAGCGGCTCGCGTGCCGCCGCCGCAACGACTGGCCATGATACGTTCATGACCATTAACGACCCGGCCGTGCTGCAAAGCCAGCTCGACGCCGCCAAGGCTCAAGGCCAATGGGTGCTGGTGGACTACTACGCCGACTGGTGCGTGTCGTGCAAGATCATGGAAAAACAGGTGTTCGGCAAACCTGAAGTCATGGATGCCCTGAAAGACGTACGCCTGCTGCGCCTGGACGTCACTGCCGATAACGCGGCGAGCCGCGCCCTGCTCGGCCGCTACCAGGTGCCGGGGCCACCCAGCTTCGTGTGGATCGGCCCGGACGGTGAAGAACGCCGCGCCCAACGCATCACAGGCGAAGTGGATGCCGCCGGCTTCCTGCAACGTTGGACACACACCCGGGACGCGCTCTGATGCTGACCCTGACCATCGGCACCTTCGCCATTGCCCTGAATCACATCCTGTTGATCAGCGCGCTGATTCTCGCCACTTTGGTGGGTTGGCGCGTGGCCAAGCGTGGCGGGGAAAACCCGGAATCCGTGCTGTTCAGCCTGTTCCTGCTGGGCATGCTGGTGGCACGCGCCAGCTTTGTGCTGATGTACTGGAACGAGTACCGCAACGACTGGTTGCAGATGGTCGACCTGCGCGATGGCGGCTTTCTCGCCTGGCCCGGCGTGATCGCGCTGGTGCTCGGCGCGCTGGCCTACGGTTGGCGTCGCCCGCCCCTGCGTAAACCACTGAGCGCCGGGGTTATCACCGGGCTGGTGTTCTGGGGCATGGGCAGTATGTCCT
Source organism: Pseudomonas sp. R19M (assembly GCF_050312585.1). Classification (NCBI taxonomy): domain Bacteria; kingdom Pseudomonadati; phylum Pseudomonadota; class Gammaproteobacteria; order Pseudomonadales; family Pseudomonadaceae; genus Pseudomonas; species Pseudomonas sp. R19M. The sequence goes on along the minus strand of NZ_JBNPJV010000076.1, from coordinate 84,510 downwards.
TGAGCCTGTACGACAAAGGCGCGCAGTTGCCGGACATCACCTTGCGCAATGCCAATGGCGATGTGGTGCAACTGGCTGATTACAAAGGCGGCCCGCTGGTGATCAACCTGTGGGCCACCTGGTGCCCACCGTGTCGCCGCGAAATGCCGGTGCTGGAACGCGCCCAACACCAACGGCCCGACGTGACCTTCCTGTTCGTCAACCAGGCCGAAAGCATGCAAAGCGTCAGCACCTTCCTCGCCACCCAGGGCCTGACCCTCGACAACGTGTTGTTTGACGCCAGTGGCCGCCTCGGCCAAGCCGTAGGCTCCATGGCGTTGCCGACCACCCTGTTTTATCAAGCCGATGGGCGGCTGATCAACAGCCACCTGGGCGAGCTGTCCCAGGCCAGCCTGGCCCGCGCCATGGAACCCTTCGACTCAGCCCCTGCCGCCACAAGGAAACCGACATGCCAAGCCTCCGCCACCTGCTGACCCTGCTGCCATTGACCCTGGCCGCCGCCATGGCCCAGGCCGAAGACTGGCCGGCGCCGATCAAACAGATCGAAGCCAAGGGCGCCAAGATCCTCGGCAAGTTCGACGCCCCCAGCGGGCTCACCGGCTACGCCGCGCAATACCAGAACCGCGGCATGGCGCTGTACCTGACCGCCGACGGCAAAAGCGTGCTCGCCGGCAACCTGTACGACGCCCAAGGCAACGACCTGAGCAGCGCGCCCCTGGAAAAACTCGTATACGCGCCGATGGCCAAGGAAGTCTGGGCCAAGATGGAACACAGCAACTGGATTCAGGACGGCGATAAAAACGCGCCGCGTATTGTCTACCTGTTCAGCGACCCCAACTGCCCCTACTGCAACATGTTCTGGGAACAGGCCCGCCCGTGGGTAAAAGCCGGCAAGGTGCAGCTGCGCCACATCATGGTCGGCATCATCCGCGAAGACAGCCCCGGCAAGTCGGCCGCCCTGTTCGCCGCCCAGGACCCGCAAAAAGCCCTGGCCGAACACGAAGCCGCCGGCAAGGGCAGCAAGTTGCAGGCGCTGGACAAGATCCCGGCGGCGATCGAGGCCAAGCTGGATGCCAATATGAAATTGATGGATGAGTTGGAGTTGTCGGCCACTCCGGCGATTTTTTATCTGGATGACAAGGGCGGGTTGCAGCAACAGCAAGGGGCACCTTCGCCGGAGAAGTTGGGGAAGATTTTGGGTAGCAAATAATCGTCCCATCCCCCCAATGCAAAACGCTCCTGCCAATGACAGGAGCGTTTTCTCCTTCAGTACTTGATCGCAGCCCTATAGGTACTCCACCTTGAGTTCCGTCATACCAAAGTCGTTACCGTCCGCCCCTGAGGCAACCAACGTATGAACTTGCAATACCATTGATGAGCCAGTGGCTACAAAGGTCCCCTCTATTTTTTTCCAAGACATTGAGAAGGTACTTGACGCAAGGTAGTTTCCATTAACCACCAGTGCCAATACTGGCAGTGGCGCTGCCCCGTTATAGGAACAGCCGAGCATGCTGAAACGGTAACTGCGCCCGACCTCAAGTCCAGTGAAGTTTTTATATAAAACGACGCCAGAACTGCCTGAACTGAGTGTGCCGTTGGCTATGCAATACTTACCAAGTTGGTATGAGAGTTGGTTTTCGCCTTGACTCGCAGGCCCGTCAAGCCAGCCATTGCGGCCGTTGCTGAACGGCGTGAAATCGTAGTACGACGATTGGAATATCAAACTCAACGACGGGAAAATTACCGTGTTACTTTCACTCGCACTACCGTCTGGAGTGCTATTGAACGTGAAGGTTAATCGAGAGCCGTGCTTCAAGACCGCCAAGTGCGATCTTGGCACTATATCTTTCATCCCCTCACTGACGTTTGTCACTGCTTTTGCCAGATACACATTGAAAGCGTAAGGACTGCCATTTTGGCGTGTCCCGACACCGCGCATCCAGCCTTTTTGACCAAGCAGAATGAACCACCATTTCTCTACCTCAATATCTGCGTTCCCGACGAACGTACCCAAGCTCAGGATGCCGTCCTGAGTCGCAACGGGTACTGCCTGTCGTACCACGGGAGTCGGTAACCGGTGGGGAATACCGACTTTCAGCCGCAAATCTTCCGAAGTGGCCAACTTGCAGGCACTGCTAACCGTGTAATTGATTGTGACCGTGGTACCGATAGCTTCAATCACTGCTTCACGCGGTAAATGGAAGTTTACAGGCCCTGGTCTGGTGCCCGGCTTGGGCACCACTGGCCAACAGCTGCCATCCTTTTTCAACCAGCAAAGGCTGATTTCCTGCCGGTGGCTCATACGCTGAAAATCGACGACGACATCTACACCTTCGCGGCCATTGTAGGGTTCCAAGTCATCCTCCACCGCCTGCACGACTTTGGGCTTGCCTAATTGCAGGTCCTCTTGAGTAATATTGAACGTTGTCGTCGGCGCGTCGATGGCCTGTGCGCGATCAGTGACACCACAAAAGCTCGCCGCAAAGTGCAATTTAAAATCGCTGCAATCTGCGAGCTCTTGTAGCGCTGCCCTCAGGATGGGTGTATCAACCCCATGCATCTTCCAATCATCCGTGACAGGCGCTCCCATCAGTATGTCGATACGATGGTCGTTGCCGTCTTCATCTTCACCTGTGATCCACATCCAGCAGCATTCCGAGCATGCAGCGTAGCCCCAGACAGGTACAAAAGCTGTCGCGTCACCCGCGAAGGTATTCAGATCCAACGTGGCAAGGGTTGCGTCTTCAATCTCCGCCGCAGATAGCAGAGGGGCCATTACGTTGACCACCCTTTCAGGTGATGATTGTACTGCCTCACTATTGGGGAACTGAATGGTGTAGGACAGCGTCATCGGTTTGTTGAAGAAACAGGCGACAACACAGGATGGCAACTTGGCGGACGCCAGCTCCCCACCTTCATCAATCGTGACACAGCCGAGCGGCTCCGGTCCGTAACCGACCCCACTCGCATAGAAACAAACCTTATCCTGCGCATATGTATCCAGGTTAGCGGCGTCTATATCACCACCCCCCTTGGTGAGTTCGGGGTTAAGGCACCATTCTTCGTTGTAGGGCACCGACTGCCGAAGATGTGGAGGCGGCAAGTTTTTAAGCACATTATCCACAATGAAAGCAGCAGTTCGGCGCTTTTGGATTTCGAGAGCGTTTTCGGGCAGGAGCGTCTCCAAGTGAGGAGGAACAGGAGCAGGAGGCTTGGCCGCAAGTTTACTGGTGAGCCAGCCACACTGGAGGGTTAGCGACCGCCATGGCTTACGTCGTGCCAGCCAGCCACGCGCTATGGGAAATTGGAGTATGTAGCCCGGAGTTGCCTCTTCAGGAGTCAATTCATGGCCATTAGTCACAGTGTAGAAAACGTGCTTGAGGGCGTCCTGCTCGGTGGCAGCGGTGCAGTAAACTCTATCGCCCGCTTTGGCAAGAGGGGGCACCGGCACGAGGACGGTTTCATCGTCTGGGTGATCGTGCATGTCATAGGTAGGCGTGTTATTTACATTTTTTTCGTGTAGCAAATATGGAGCGAGTGCCTCACTTTCACTGGCTGAGTAAAACGATATTCCCACTTCCTTGACCGACGATGTAGCCGCCTGCCCTTGCGACTTCCCTTCATAGGAAATGAGAGCCGTGAACCCCATGAGTGGCGTCAGGTAATCTAGAGGGATGTCTATCTTCCTGGCGCCCGCCTCACCGCTTGAATCTACAAGATCCTCCAGCACCAACTCAGGCGCCTCCTTTGCGCGGAACTTGACGGTGATAGTCGAACTGTCCATTCGCAAATCAACGGTCAGATATGAACCCGGCATATTGGGGGGCGTAACGGTGCTATCCACCTCACTGGAAATGAGTGGGGCATCCACTTCCAGAGCCTTGGGTTTGACCGATTTGGACGTTTTCACAACGACCGGATCTGAAGGGACTTCGTGCGTTGTTTTTTCTTTTGTCATGACAAGAACTCCTTGTTCCATGGGAAATCCCCTCAAGTCAGAGACCGAGGGGTTTCCTCAAGTGAGCCCTTTTGACATCCGCCTGCCTACTGTCAGAATTGACAGTTCCGACACAACGTCACGCTATATCCGACTAACGGCCGCCTCACAATCCCTCCAATTCCGCCATCAGGTCACTCAACCGATCCACCTTCTCGGCACTGATCTCATTGGCCGCCAACCCGTCGATATATTCAGCCAACTCCGCAACCGTACTGCACTCGAACATCGCCCGCAGCGGCACATCGCGCTGCAAGGTCTTCTGCACCCGCGAGGCAATTTGCGTGGCCAGCAATGAATGCCCGCCCAGTTCGAAGAAGTTGTCCTGCACCCCCACCCGCTCAACCTTGAGGACCTCGGCCCAGATCCCGGCCAGGGTGGTTTCCAGTGCGTTGCGCGGTGCCAGGTAGTCCTGGCTGTGCAACTGGCCGATGTCCAGCGCCGGCAGGGCCTTGCGGTCGAGTTTGCCGTTGGCGTTGAGCGGCAGGCGGTCGAGCCAGAGCCAGTGCAGCGGCACCATATATTCCGGCAGTTCGGCGCGCAGGCGCTGCTTGATGCGGTCCAGGCGCTCGCTGGGGTTGAGGCTTTCGTCAGCCGCCACCAGATAGCCGACCAGATGCTTGCCGTTGACCCCTTCCTGCACGCCGACGGCCGCGTCGCGCACTTCGGGTTGCTCATGCAGGCGGGCTTCGATTTCACCCAGTTCGATGCGGTAGCCGCGAATTTTCACTTGATGGTCGATACGCCCGACGTACTCCAGCACGCCGTCACTGCGACGGCGCGCCAGGTCGCCGGTGCGGTACAGCCGCTCGCCCGGTGCGCCGAAGGGGTTCGGCACAAATACCGGGGCCGTGCGCAGCGGATCGCCGACATACCCACGCCCGACCCCCGTACCCGCCACGCACAACTCACCGACCGCGCCCTGCGGCACCAACTCCAGCGCACCATCCAGCAGGTACAAACGATTGTTGTCGGTCGGCGTGCCTATCGGCAGATAGGTGCCACGGGTCGACGCCAGGTCGACGCGGAAAAACGCGACGTCATCCGAACACTCCGCCGGGCCATAGGCGTTCACCAGCGCAATCTCGGGATAACGCTGCAACCACTGGTGCGCCAGCTCCGGTGGCATCGCTTCGCCGGTCGGCAGCATCCAGCGCAGGCCGTCGAGGCTGATGCGATCCTGGGCGAGCATGCCCTGGATCAGTGACGGCACGCTCTCCAGCACCGTGATGCCTTGCGCCTGGACATGCTCCAGCAAACCGTGCGGATCATGGGCCAGCGTGTTCGGCACGATGTCCACCCGTGCGCCAAACAGCGGCGCGGTGAGGAACTGCCATACAGAAATATCGAAGCTTTGCGAGGCGGTCTGGGCGATCACGTCCGCCTCACTCAGTTGCAGGTACGGCACCTTGCTCAACTGGTTATTGAGCATGCCGCGCTGTTCGACCATCACGCCTTTGGGCAGGCCGGTGGAACCTGAGGTGTAGATCACATACGCGAGGCTGTCCGGGCCGCTGTAGACACCTGGGTTTTCTCCACGGCCCGGAACGTCCTCCCATACCAGCAACGCGCAATCGGTGCCCTCCAGCAGTTCGATGGCCAGTTCGCGACACGCCTCGGTGCACACCAGCAGCGGTGTGCGGCTCAAGTCGATAATGCTGCGCAGACGCTGGCCCGGCAGCCCGGGGTCCAGCGGCAGGTAACCGGCACCGGCCTTGAAGCTGCCGATGATCATGCCCAGCAGGTCAAGGCTGCGTTCGGCCAGCAACGCCACCGGTTGATCCAGGCCGACACCCGCCGCGATCAGCGCGTGCCCCAAGCCATTGCCGCGACGGTTCAACTCGGCATAGGTCCAGCGCTGCGCCAGGCAACTGGCGACAATGCGTTGTGGATGGGCTGCCACCTGTTCTTCGAACAGCTCGATATAGCTGCGTTCCAGCGGGTAAGCCTGCTCGCTCTGGTTACAGCCCTGCACCAGGAACTCGCGCTCTTGCGCGCCGATCAGGGGCAGCTCGGCCATGTCGCCATGGAAGCCCTGCACCAGCGCCAGCAGCAAGCGCTTGAACTCGCCAAGCATGCCTTGCACGGTGGTTTCATCGAAATAACGCTGGTCATAGGACAGGTGCAAACCGAGGTCATCGCCGGGGTAGCACACGGCGGTCAGCGGGAAGTTGGTGTGGGTGCGGCCGGAGTCCGACGTGGCGTTCAGGCTTTGCGCATGGTCCAGCACCGAGACTTCCACCGGGGCGTTTTCGAACACGAACAGGCTGTCGAACAGCGGCTGGCCCTTGGGCAGCTCGCTGTGTTCCTGGATCGTCACCAGCGGCAAGTACTCGTACTCACGCAGTTGCATGTTGCTGTCGAGCAGGTCGGTCAACCATTGGCGCACGCTGCAAGGCTGGTCGTCCTCGGGCAGTTTCACGCGCAACGCAATGCTGTTGATGAACAGGCCGACAGTGCGTTGCATCTCGGGCATTGCCACCGGGCGGCCGGCCACGGTGACGCCGAACAGCACGTCACGCTCACCGCTCAGACGCCGCAACACCAAGGCCCATGCCGCCTGGGCGAAGGTATTGACGGTGAGCTGGTGGGCCTGGGCCAGTTCGCGCAATTGCGCGCCGTCGCGAGCCTCCAGGCGGGTGTAGCAATCGCCGACCACCATGCCGCCGCTGTGGCCCGCGTGTTCACGCAGGAAGGGGCGGTCGCTAGGGATCGGCGTGGTGCGTTCAAACCCCTTAAGGTTCTGCTGCCACCACTGGCGCGCCTGGTTGAGGTTCTGGCGTTGCAGCCAGGCAATGTAGTCGCGGTAGCGCGGTGGCGTCGCCAGTTGCGCGTCGCGGTGCTCGCCCAAGGCCGTATAGATCTCGAAGAAGTCATTCATCAATAGCGAACGGCACCAGGCATCGATGAGGATGTGGTGGTTGCTCATCATGAACCAGTAGTGCGCTTCACCCACGCGGATCAGGCGCAGGTGGAACGGCGCCTGGTTGAGCAGATCGAAACCGGCTTCGCGTTCGGCCTTGAGCAAGGTTTGCAGACGCGGTTCCTGTTGCTCTTCGGCATCGTGGCTCCAGTCCAGGTATTCAATCGGTGTGCTACCCGGCTTGTGGATCACTTGCAGCATGTCTTCGCCGACGTTCCAGCAGAACGACGCGCGCAAGGCTTCGTGACGGGCGATCACCGCCTGCCAGGCCTGGGCGAAACGCTGCGGGTCCAGGGCGCTGTTGATACGGTAGCGGTCCTGCATGTAGTAGAGACCGGTGCCCGGCTCCAGTAGGGTGTGCAGCAACAGGCCCTCCTGCATCGGCGTCAGCGGGTAGACATCCTCGATGGCGTTGGCTGGCACCGGCAAGCCATCCAGTTGCGCCTGGGTCAGGTGCGCCAGGGGGAAGTCGGACGGCGTGAAGCCACCGGCATCGTCCTTGAGGCAGTGCACGATCAGGCGTTGCAATTCGGCCAGGTAGCCCTCGGCCAATTCGCGGATGGTCTGGCGGTCGTGACGCTCGCGGCTGAAGGTCCAGCGCAGGACCAGTTCCCCGCCATACACCTGGCTGTCGACGCTCAACAGGTTGGGCAGCGGCGCATCCGGGTCATGGGCAACACCTGCCGACTCGTCCAGTGGGTGGAACAGTGCATCGGCACCAAAGCTCTGGTCGAACTGGCCGAGGTAGTTGAAAGTGATCTCGGCGCTCGGCAGCGCAGCCATGGCCTGCTTGCACAGGTCGTCCGCCAGGTAGCGCAGCACGCCGTAACCCAGACCTTTGTGCGGCACGCCGCGCAGTTGCTCTTTGATGGCCTTGATCGAAGCACCCGGCTCTTCAAGTGGCGTCAGGCGCAACGGATAGGCACTGGTGAACCAACCGACACTGCGGGTCAGGTCGATCTCATCGAACAGGCTTTCGCGGCCGTGGCCCTCCAGTTGGATCAGCGCCGAGGCGTGGCCGCTCCAGCGGCACAGCACGCGGGCCAGGGCGGTCAGCAACAGGTCGTTGACCTGGGTGCGGTAGGCGCTCGGGGCCTGTTGCAGCAATTGAAGCGTGTGCTCGGCATTCAGGCGCACACTGACGGTATCGGCATCGCGATTACGCAGCGAGCCGTGTGCTCGATCCACCGGCAACGCCACCTCCGGGCCTGCCAGCCGGGCCTGCCAAGTGCCCAGTTCTTCACGCAACGATTCGCTGCCGGCATACGCTTGCAGGCGTGCCGCCCAATCCCTTAGCGCACTGGTCTTGGCCGGCAGGCCGACGGACTGGCCATCGCTCAGTTGGCGATAGACCGTTTGCAGGTCTTCAAGCACGACGCGCCACGACACACCATCCACCACCAGGTGGTGAATCGCGATCAGCAGGCGCTGTTGACCTTGCGGACCATCCACCAGCAAGGCACGCAGCAGCGGCCCATGGGCCAGGTCGAGGCTGCGCTGGGTGTCGGTGAACAGCGCCGTGCATTGGTCCATATCACGCACGTGCGCCTGCATCAGTACGCCGCCTTCGGGCACCGCCAAGTGCTCGGCGTGCCATTGGGCATCGCGCGCGGTGAAGCTCAGGCGCAGGGCATCGTGGTGTTCCAGTACTGCCAACAGCGCTTGCTCCAGGCGGTGCGGATCGAGCAATTGCTGCGGCGCAAGCAACAACGCCTGGTTCCAGTGCTGGCGATTGGGGATATCGGTATCGAAGAACCAGTGCTGGATCGGCGTGAGCCCGGAACTGCCGGTCAATACGCCCTGCTCCGCCTTGACCTGCTGCGAACGCGTGGCGATGGCGGCCAGGGTGCGGACCGTCTGATGCTGGAACAGGTCGCGAGGGCTGAAATGAATGCCCGCCTGCCGCGCACGGCTGACCACCTGGATCGACAGGATCGAATCGCCGCCCAGCTCGAAGAAGTTATCGTCCAGCCCGACCTGTTGCACGTTCAATACCGCGCACCAGATCGCCGCCAGGGTTTGCTCCAACTCGCTGCATGGCGCGACATACTGTTGGCGGTTGGCCTCGGGGTCCGGTTGCGGCAAGGCCCGACGGTCGAGCTTGCCATTGGCGGTCAACGGCATGCTGTCGAGCACGATCAGGTGCGCGGGCACCATGTAGTCCGGCAATTGCGCCTTGAGGTGAGCCTTGAGCGCGTCACGCAAGCTGGCGTGCTCGGCGTCGCTGACCAGATACGCCACCAGTTGCTTGCCGCTCGGCGAATCCAGCGCCAGCACCACGGCTTCGCGCACGGCCTCGTGCTCCAGCAGGCGGGTTTCGATCTCGCCCAGCTCGATACGAAAGCCTCGCACCTTGACCTGATGGTCGATACGCCCCAGATACTCCACCTCGCCATCGGCGCGTTGGCGTACCAGGTCACCCGTGCGATACAGGCGGCCACCACGACCAGCAAACGGATCGGCCACAAACCGCTCCGCGGTCATGCCCGCGCGCTGGTGGTACCCCAGGGCCAGGCCGGCACCGCCGACGTACAACTCGCCCGTCGCACCTTGCGGCACCAGGGCCAGGTCGGCGTCGAGAATGTACGCCAGGCGGTCACCGATGATGCTGCCGATCGGCACACTGCCGGCGCCCGCCTCCAACTGCTGCGGCGCCAGGCTGGCCAGCGGCATCACCACGGTTTCGGTCGGGCCATAGGCGTTGAAGAATACCTGCGGCTGGAACGCCGCCCGAATGCGCTGCAAGTGCTCGCCGGTGAGCGCCTCGCCGCCGGTGATGCACATGCGCACCGGCAAGGTCTGCTGCTGGGTGGCCAGCCATTGCGCCAACTGGCTGCCGTAACTCGGCGTGAAGCCCAGGATGTTGATGCGATGGGTGCGGATCAGTGCGCAGATTTCCTCGGCGTCCCACTGGCCCTGGGCGCGCAACACCACCTGTGCACCGCTGAGCAGCGGCACCAGCAGACGCTCGGTGGCGGCGTCGAAGTTGATCGAATAGAAGTGCAGCTCGCAGTCATCCGCACGCATCCCGAAACGCTCGATCACCGCCCGGCAATGCATGGCGATTTCACCATGGCACACCACCACACCTTTGGGTTTGCCGGTGGAGCCGGAGGTGTAGATCAGGTACGCCTGATGCTGTGGCAGGTTGAGCAATGGCGGCTCGGTCGCCGGATAGTTGGCCAGTACCGGCAAGTCCTCTTCCAGGCACCAGCACGCCAGCGTGGCCGGCAACTCGCCAAGGGCTTCGAACATCGCCGCATCGCTGAGCAACAGGCCAATGCCGCTGTCTTCGATCATGTAGTGCAAACGGTCGAGCGGGTATTCCGGGTCCAGCGGCACATAGGCGCCGCCGGCCTTGAGAATTGCCAGCAGGCCGATGACCATTTCCAGCGAGCGCGGCAGCGCCAGGCCCACGCGCACCTGTGGGCCGACACCGCGCTCGCGCAGCATCCAGGCCAGGCGATTGGCGCGTTCGTCCAGTTCGCGGTAGCTGAGGGTCACCCCGGCAAAGGTCAACGCGGGCGCATCGCCCCGCTTCGCCGCTTGCTGGCTGAACAGCGTGTGCAGGCACTGGTCGAGACGATGTTCACCCGCCGCAACGCCCAGGCTGTGCTGCAATGCACGTTGCTCAGCAGCGCTGAGCAGCGGCAGTTCGCTGAGGCGTTGTTGCGGATCGCCGATCAAGGCTTCCAGCAGGTTGCGCCAGTGCTCGGCCATGCGCGCGATACGCGGCTCGTCGAACAGGTCGGTGCTGTAGGTCAGGCAGCAACCCAGGCGCTGGTCGAGGTCGGTGACTTCCAGGTTCAAGTCAAACTTGGTGGCGCGGGCATCGTTGGCCAGGTACTCGACGGTCATGCCGGCCAGTTGGCGGCTTTGCTGGAACTCCCAGCGCTGCACGTTGCACATCACCTGGAACAACGGGTTGTACGCCGCGCTACGCGTAGGTTGCAGGGCTTCCACCAGATGGTCGAACGGCAGGTCCTGATGGGACTGGCCCTCGATCACCGTATGGCGCACCTGCTCGAACAACTCGCCGACACGCATTTGCCCGTCGAGTTGGCAACGCAAGACTTGGGTGTTGAGGAACGCACCGATCAGCCCTTCGCTTTCCGGGCGGATACGGTTGGCTACCGGCGCGCCGATGCGCAGGTCGGTCTGGCCGCTGTAGCGGTAAAGCAGCACGGCCAGGGTGGCGGTCATGGTCATGAACAGGGTCAGGCCGCGCTCGGCATTGAAGGCACGCACGCGAGCGGCCAACGCATCGCTCAGGTCGAAGCGGTACAACTCACCCTGGTGGCTTTGCACCGGTGGCCGTGGACAGTCGGCGGGCAGTTCGAGCAAGGGGTGCTCATGGCCCAGTTGCGCCGTCCAGTAATCCAGTTGACGCTGGCGCTCACCGGATTCCAGCCACTGGCGCTGCCAGACGCTGTAGTCCAGGTATTGCACCGGCAACGGCGCCAGCGGCGAATCGCGCTCGTCGATGAAGGCTTCATAGAGCGCGCTGAGTTCACGGGCGAAGATGTCCATGGCCCAGCCTTCGGTGACGATGTGGTGCAGGGTCAGCACCAGGTAGTGTTCCTGCTCACCGGCCTTGACCAGGCAGGCACGCAGCAACGGCCCGGTTTCCAGGTTGAAGGGCGTGTGGGCTTCATGCTCGGCCAGTTGTTGCAGGCGTTGCTGGCAATCGGCTGGAGTAAGCGCAGAGAAATCCCGCCAGTCCATGCGCAGGCCGGTCTGGCGCGAGACCTTCTGATACGCCACGCCATCGACACTCGGGAAGGTGGTGCGCAGGGTTTCATGGCGCATGATCAGGGCTTGCAACGCCGCCTCGAAACGCCCCACATCCAGCACACCGCGCAGGCGCGCCATGCCGCCGACGTTGTAGGCCGGGCTGTCCGGTTCCATCTGCCAGAGGAACCACATGCGTTGCTGGGAATAGGACAACGGCACCGGCACGCTGCGGTCGACCCGGGCGATGGGAGCTTGCTGGTTGCGATGGCCCGCCGCCTGGATCAGCCCCACCTGCTCGGCGAAAGCGCCCAACTCGCTGGCTTCGAACAAGGTGCGCAGCGGCAGTTCGACGTCACACGCCTGGCGGGTGCGGGAAATGATTTGCGTGGCCAGCAACGAATGCCCGCCGAGGGCGAAAAAGTCATCGCGCAGGCCGATACGGGGCAGGCCCAGCACTTCGCGCCAGATCGCTGCTATCTGCTGCTGCAACGGGGTCTCGGGTTCGATGTGTTCACGCAGCTGCCACACCGGCTCCGGCAGCGCACGCCGGTCGACCTTGCCGCTGGGGCTCAGCGGCAGGGCATCCAGGCGCATCAGCAGCGCAGGCACCATGTATTCCGGCAGCTCGGCGGCCAGGGCGGTTTTCACGGCCTGCTCGTCCAGCCCGGCCGGCGCGGTGTAATAACCGATCAGCTTGGCCTCACGCACCAGCACCACGGCCTGGGCAATGCCCTCTTGGGCCAGCAGGCGCGCTTCGATTTCTTCAGGCTCCACACGGAAACCGCGCAGCTTGACCTGTTGATCAAGACGCCCCAGGTATTCCAGCACACCGTCGGCGCTCCATCGGGCGCGGTCACCGGTGCGATACAGGCGGGTGCCGTGTTGGTCTGCGACAAAACGCTCAGCCGTCAACCCGGCGCGGCCGAGGTAACCCCGCGCCAGGCCGATACCACCGATGCACAACTCACCCGGCACACCCAATGGCACCGGGTTGAATTGCTCGTCCAACACGCGGCAGATCACGTTGCCCAAGGGTCGGCCAATCGGCGAGCGCTCGCCGTCTGCCACATCGCAGTGCCAATGGGTGACGTTGATCGCGGTTTCGGTCGGGCCATAACGGTTGTGCAATTGCACGGCCGGCCATTGCGCCAGCACCCGGTTGCGCAGTTCGGCAGGCAACGCCTCGCCCCCAGAGAACACGCGACGCAGGCTGGTGCATTCACGCGCCAGGGGCTCGTCGATAAACAGCTGCAACAGCGCCGGCACAAAGTGCAGCGTGGTCACGCCGTGCTCTTGCACCAATTGTGCGATGCGCTGCGGGTCGCGATGTTCGCCGGGGCCGGCCAGCACCAGCCGGCAACCGGTGATCAGCGGCCAGAAGCACTCCCACACCGACACGTCGAAACTGATCGGCGCCTTTTGCATCAGCACGTCGGTTTCATCCAGGCAATAGGTGGCCTGCATCCACTGCAAGCGCTCGGCCAGGGCCGCATGGGTATTGCCCACGCCCTTGGGCTGGCCGGTGGAGCCGGAGGTGTAGATCACATAGGCGAGGTTGTCGCCGTTGAGGTGCAAGCCCGGCGCCTGGCTCGGCCAGCTGTCGAGGTGCAGGCTGTCCATGGCGATCACGCACACGCCGTCGGCCGCCGGGAGTTGCTCGAGCAAGGCGGTCTGGGTCAGCAGCAGTTCGACGCCGCTGTCGTTGAGCATGTAGGCCAGGCGCTCGGCGGGGTAGTCCGGGTCCAGCGGCACATAGGCGCCGCCCGCCTTGATGATCGCCAACAGGCCGATCAGCAGCTGCGGCGAACGCTCGGCGGCGATGGCCACGCACACATCCGGGCCAACGCCTTTGTCACGCAGGTAATGCGCCAGGCGGTTGGCCTGGTTGTGCAGTTGGGCGAAGCTCAGGCTGCCGTCCTGCCAGACCAGCGCGGTGTTGTCCGAAGCCTGCTGGCTGAACAACTCGGGCAGCCAGCGGGTGGCCGGCACGCACGGCGCCTCACTCCAGGGAGCCTGCTCGTTGGTGTGCATCAGCGTCAGCTCACCAATGGCCCGCTGCGGCTGCTCGCACACCGCGTGCAGCAGGTTGATGAAGTGCTCGGCCAGGCGCTGGACGGTGCGGCTTTCGAACAGCTCATCGGCGTAGTCGAACGACAGGCTCAGGCGCCCATTGCGGTCTTCTTCGCTATGCAATTGCAGGTCGAACTTGGCTTCGCGACTGTGCCACGGCAACTCATCGGCCAACATCCCCGGCAAGCGGCGCAAAGCGCTCAGGTCACGTTGCTGATGGTTGAACATCACTTGGAACAGCCCTTGCTCACGGGCTTGCGGGAAGGCTTCGAGCAACTGCTCGAAGGGCAGATCCTGATGGGCCTGGGCTCCCAGCACCGTGTCGCGAGTGGCGGCCAACAGCTGATCGAACGGCAGGCGCCCCTCCAGCTCGGCGCGCAGCACCAGGGTGTTGATGAAAAAGCCGATCAAACCCTGGGTTTCCTGGCGCGGGCGGTTGGCATTCGGCACACCGATACGGATATCGCGCTGGCCGCTGTAGCGGTGCAGCAGGCTTTGGAACGCCGCCAGCAACAGCATGAACGGCGTCGACTCGTGGGCCTGGGCGGTCTGGCGAATCGCTTCGCTGAGGCCCGCGCTCAGGCGCACGCTATGGCGCGAGGCGCTGTGACGCTGCTGCGCGGAGCGCGGATGGTCGGTGGCCAGGCTCAGGGCCGGGTGCTCCTCGCCCAACTGCGCCCGCCAGTACGCCAGTTGCCGCTGGCCTTCGCCCTCGGCCAACCATTGGCGCTGCCAACTGCCGTAGTCGGCGTATTGCAGGGCCAGCGGCGGTAGTTCCAGGGGTTGGCCCTGAGTGGCGGCGGCATACAAGCGGGAGAATTCGTCGATCAGGATGTTCAGTGACCAACCGTCGGCGATGATGTGGTGCAAGGTCACCAGCAAGTGATGATCTTCATCGTCCAGGCGCACCAGGGTCACCCGCAGCAGCGGACCTTTCTCCAGGTCGAACGGCGCGCGCGCCTGGTCTTCACGAATCTGTTGGGCACGGGATTCACGCTCGGCAACCGGCAGGTCGCTGAGGTCGATCCGTTGCAGGTCGAACTCGGGGCTTTTGTCGACACGCTGGAACGCCTGGCCGTCACGCTCGTAAAAGCGTGTACGCAGGGCTTCGTGGCGCTGGACCAGTTGCGCAAAACTGCTGCGCACCGCGTCTTCATCCAGCTCGCCACGCAAGCGCAGCCCACCGGGAATGGTGTAGGCGCTGCTGTGAGGGTCCAACTGCCAGGTGATCCACAGGCGGTTCTGCGCCAGCGATTGGGGCAACTCGTCCTGACGTGACAGGGCGTGAATCGCGCCTTGGGCAACGCCACCGTCCTGTTGCAATTGCGCTACGTCGGCGGCAAACGCCGACAGGGTCGGCGCTTCGAACAACAGGCGCAGATTCAGCTCCAGGCCCAGCACTTCACGCAAGCGCGCCACCACCTGGGTAGCGGTAATGGAGTTGCCGCCGAGCAGAAAGAAATGGTCATCCGCCGCGACTGTGTCGACCTGCAACTGCTCGCACCAGATCGCTGCGATCTGCTGTTGCAGCGCCGACTCCAGCGCCGCATCACTGGTCTGGGCTTGCACCTCGGGGAACTGCGCATAGCGGTCGAGGCTGCCATCGGCGTGGCGAAGCGCGCACGCCGCACGCTGCAGCTTGCCGCTGGAGGTCTTTGGCAAGGCGCCGGGGTTGAGCAGCACCACCACGCTCGGGGCTTCCTGGCAGGCCTCGGCCACGGCTTGGCGGATGGCCTTAATCAGCGCCTCGGGCGCCAGGATTTTCTGCACGCTGCGGCTGATTTCAGCGGCGATGCCGATACCCTCCAGGCCCTGATGCTGTACCGCAAATGCAGCGACCCGGCCCTTGCGTATGCCTTGCACTTCGCGCTCGAGGGTTTGCTCGATGTCCTGGGGATACAGGTTGTGGCCGCGAACGATCAGCAGATCCTTGAGCCGGCCGGTGATGTACACCTCGCCGTCGCGAATGAAGCCCAGGTCACCGGTGCGCAGCCAGGTACGGCCGGCCTGTTGCACAAACGTCTTGGCGGTGGCTTCGGGGTTGCGCCAGTAACCGTGGGCGATGCTCGGCCCGGTGGCCCAGAGTTCGCCGACGTGGTTATCGGCTAACGCCTTGAGCGTGTGCGGGTCAGCGATCAGCACCGCATGTTCCGGTTGGCTGGTGCCGCAACTCATGATCGCACTGCCATGCCCTGGCTCAGCGCGGTTGGCGGCCAGGGCCTGTTCGTCCATGCGCATGGCCGGGATGCCCTGCCCTCGCGTGCCGCCGGCGACAAACAAGGTCGCCTCGGCCAAGCCGTAAGAGGCAAAGAAATGGTTTGAAGAGAAACCGCACGCCGCGAACTTCTCGGCAAAGCGCTCCAAGGTGTCGAGGCGGATCGGCTCGGAACCCGAGTACGCCACGCGCCAGCGGCTCAAATCCAGGCGCTCCAGGGCTGACTCGCTGACCCGCTCGCTGCACAGTCGATAGGCGAAATCCGGCCCGCCACTGATGGTGCCGCCGTATTCGCTGATCGCTTCCAGCCAGCGCAATGGCCGCCCGAGGAAATAGGCCGGCGCCATCAATACACAGGGCACGCCGCTGAAAATCGGTTGCAGCAGCCCACCGATCAGGCCCATGTCGTGGTACAGCGGCAGCCAGCTGACAATCACGTCATCCGGGTTCAGGTCGATACCAAACCCGCGCCGGATCAGCACTTCGTTGGCCACCAGGTTGCCGTGGCTGACTTGCACGCCCTTGGGCAACGCCGTGGAGCCGGAGGTGTATTGCAGGAAAGCGATGTCGTCAGCCTGCAATTCAGGCTCGATCCAGCCGTCGGCGACCGCGCTATCCAGGTTGTCGACG
This sequence comes from Pseudomonas sp. R19M, assembly GCF_050312585.1. Taxonomy (NCBI): domain Bacteria; kingdom Pseudomonadati; phylum Pseudomonadota; class Gammaproteobacteria; order Pseudomonadales; family Pseudomonadaceae; genus Pseudomonas; species Pseudomonas sp. R19M. The sequence continues at coordinate 67,941 of NZ_JBNPJV010000076.1, read as the reverse complement.
CTCAACACTGGCGGCGCATTCTCGATCCGGGCCAGGCCATCGGCGAGGCTGGCGATGGTCAGCAGCAGGCGCGGCTCGGCATCCTTGATGATCGACAGCAAGCGTTCCTGGTGATGCCGGCGCGTGGACTCCGGCGGGTAGGCCGGCACCGCGATCACCCCGGCGTACAGGCAACCGAAGAACGCCGCGACGTAATCCGGGCCGCTGGGGAACAGCAGCACCGCACGTTCACCCAGTGCCGCATTGGCTTGCAAGGCGGCGGCGATGGTGCGGGCACGTTGGTCCAGGTCACGGTAACTGAGCACTACGTTGTGCTCGGCGGACTCGGCGAGGAAGCGCAGGGCGACCTGGTCCGGGGTCTGCGCGGCGCGACGTTGAAGGGACTGGACCAGGGTGCGGGGAAGTTCGAAGGCGTCCATCATGGGGTTCCTGCCTGAAATCGGCTTACGGGAAAATCGAAAATTGGAAAGCGTTCAGCCGGCGATCCGCTGCCGCGTCGTGCCAGTGCGCCAACGGCTCAGGTGCTCATCGGCATAACGACGCAGGCAGCGCAGCACGGCGCTTTCGTGCTGCACGAGAAAGAAGTGATGGCCGTCGAACATGTCCAGGGAGAAGCCACTGGCGGCATCGATCTGCCAGTCCAGCAACTGGTCGGCACGCACGCTGTCTTGCTTGCCGCCGAACACATGGATGGGCATGCCCAGCGGCTCGCGCTCGCCATACTTGAAGCTGCCGCACAGCAGGAAATCGGCGCGCAGGATCGGCAGCATCAACTGCATCAATTCAGGGTTGGCCAGGGCTTCTTCGGCGGTGCCCTGTAGCTCACGCAGGCGGGCGAGCAATTGTTCGTCGGTCTTTTCGATAGCGTATTCACTGACATCGCGACGGGCCGGGCCAGCCGTGCCAGAGGCGAACAACGCCAGTGGCGCGGGCACATCGCGCAGGCTTAGCGCATGGGCCAACTCAAAGGCCAGCAGGCCACCGAGGCTATGACCGAACAGCGCGTAGGGGCCATCCAGGTGGCGGCTGATTTCATCGGCAAGCTGGTCCGCCAATGCCTTGATATCGCGCTGCAACGGCTCGTCCATGCGCATGCCGCGCCCCGGCAACTCCAGCGGGCACACTTGCAGCCAGTCCGGCAGGGCACGGCGCCAGCGGGTGTAAACCGAGGCGCTGGCGCCCGAATGGGGCAGGCAGAACAGGCGCAGTCGGGTGGGTGTGCTCATGGTTTGAGGACTCCCCACTGAAACACGCTGTTTGCACGGTAAAAACCCATTTCGCCCTCCTGCGGGTGCTGATCCTTGGCCGTTTCGCTAACGGACCTGTCACCCATGAGAACGGACGGAGCCGGTAAATAATTAGTCGCCCGGGACGCGCGAGACGCGGTTCACACCTTGCAGAAAGGCATAGGATTAGTTCTTTCTCTCATTTGACAATAATTATCATTAAGCATAATTTGTTGCCCGATGTGTAGGAGGCTTCAGCACGGACGCCCTCCCCTAACCTCTTTTGCGACAAGGTGAATTTCCATGACGGAACCAGTATCCACAGGCAGGTGCGACTCACCGCTTCTCCAGGCATTCGTCGACAATCGACTGATCCTGGTGAAGATTGCGGCCAGAATTACCGGCTGTCGCTCCCGCGCTGAAGACGTCGTGCAAGACGCCTTCTTCCGCTTGCAGTCAGCGCCGACGATCACTTCATCGTTCAAGGCCCAACTGAGTTATCTGTTCCAGATCGTGCGCAACCTGGCGATCGACCACTACCGCAAGCAGGCGCTGGAACTCAAGTATTCGGGACCGGAAGAGGAAGGTCTGAATGTGGTGATTCACGGTGCCTCACCGGAAACCTCGCACATTAATTTCAACACCCTGGAAAACATCGCCGACGCCCTGACGGAGTTGCCCCAGCGCACCCGCTATGCGTTCGAGATGTACCGCCTGCACGGCGTGCCGCAAAAGGACATCGCCAAGGAGCTGGGCGTATCGCCGACCCTGGTGAACTTCATGATCCGGGATGCGCTGGTGCATTGCCGCAAGGTGTCGGGCAGCCACAGCGATACGTTTGCGCGGCGGGTGTAGGTTCAGGGCACCGGCATCACATCGATGCGATACGGCTCGAAAATCTTCAGCATCTGGCCGTTATCGCGCAAATGCTTGAGCAACGCGGCGAACGCCTCCCCGGTGATCGGCGCTTTCGGCCGCAGCAAGGCGTAGTGGTGATACACCTGGTCGATACGTTCCGAGACCAGGAATTTCCCCGCCATGTCCGCATTGCGCACCATGAAGTCACTCAGGTACGAACGCGTCACCAGCGCGATATCGGCACGCCCGCGCACGACCATCAGCAGGTTGCTGTCATGGGAATAGGTCAGCGTGGCGTTGAAGTGTTCGGCCAGGTATTTGGGGTCGGCGTTGAAGTTGGCGAAGGCGTAGTGATAACCGCTGAACACCGCGAGGCGCTTGCCGGTCAGGTCGGCGAAATAACGCTGGTCGCGCTCGGGCTCACGCTGGGCGACGAAAATTTCCGCATCCTCCAGGCCCATGTCGACACTGGTGTGAGGAATATCCTTCCAACCCCAAGCAGGGTTTTCGAAGATCGCCATATCGACCCGGCCCTGCTCGAAGTCCCTGAAACGCCGGGGGATCGAGGTCGGCACCAGTACAAACTGGTAGTCGCTTTGCAACGTGTTCAGGGCTTCCACCAATTGCGGCAGTATCCCGGTGTCGGCCCCTTGTTCGGGACGCACGGTGTAGGGCGGAAAATGCGCGGCACCGATCCTCACCAGTTGCGCAGCAGAAGCCGGCATCCAGCCTCCGGTGCCCACGGCCCATAATGTAAGTCCTGCAGCCAGCCGCCATGGCGATAACATCAAGGCACACACCGTTTAAACTCTGATATCAGTAAGCTAGGCGTTTTTCTCAGGCGAGACAACTTTCGTCGCCAAATTAACAGCTTGCGCCTCAATCGGACTTCAGCACCATCAGCAGGGCTTCGTCAGCCAATTGCTCAAGTGTCAGGCTGCCCTGGGCACGAAACCAGGTGGTGGTCCAGGACAAGGCACCGGTCAGGAAGCGCCGCGTAATAAACACATCCCCCTTGATGTACCCGGCGGCCTTCGCCTCCTCCAGCACTTGCAGCCAGATATTTTCGTACACATCGCGCAGCGCCAATACCCGGGCCTGGCCTTCGGCCGACAGCGAGCGCCATTCGTAGACCAGCACCGCCATGGCCTCGCCACTGCCGCCCATGATCGACTGCAATTCGCAGCGGATCAGCGCCAGCACCCGTTCGCGCACGTTGCTCGCCTCCTCGAGGGAAGCACGCATCATCGCGGTGTTGTAGTGGATGGTTTCCTCCATCACCGCACGCAGAATCTCGTCCTTGCTCTTGAAGTGATGAAAGATGCTGCCGGACTGAATGCCCACGGCGCCGGCCAAGTCACGCACCGTGGTGCGTTCAAAGCCCTTGTTACGAAACAGGTGAGCCGCGGTTTGCAGCAATTTGCCCCGGGCGCTGTCGGGGTCGGTCAATTGGCCGCCATCGACCATGGTGCGCATCACCCGCTGGGCTTTGTGCTCATCCATGCTGCTCTCCTTTATTTCTACTAACGTCTTGGGCGGCAATTTAGGCTGTGACCGCCACCCAAGCAAGCGCTTGGGCAGAACTTGTGTCGGGAGTTTACAAACCAAGCGCTTGCTTGGTAGTCTCGACCCAGCCATTCGAGGAAGGATTTCTCATGAGCAAGACGGTTCGTATCGGCTGCGCCAGCGCTTTCTGGGGCGATACCAGCACGGCTGCCGCCCAGTTGGTGCAGGGCGGCGCGCTGGACTACCTGGTGTTCGACTACCTGGCGGAAGTCACAATGTCGATCCTCGCCGGGGCGCGCTTGAAAGATCCCCAGGCCGGCTACGCCACCGACTTCGTCGAGGTGCTCACGCCACTGTTGGCCGAGATCCAGCGCCAGGGCATCCGCGTGATCAGCAACGCCGGCGGCATCCATCCACAAGCCTGCGCTGCGGCGCTCCAGGCGGCCTGCGATGAAGCCCGGCTGCCGCTGAAAATCGCCGTGCTGCTGGGCGACGACCTGCAACCCCGGCTCAAGCAACTGCACGGCGTCACCGACCTGTTCAACGGCGCGCCGCTGCCGCCGGCCTGCGTGTCCGCCAACGCTTATCTCGGCGCTCCCGGCATCGTCCAGGCGCTGGCGCTGGGCGCCGATATCGTCATCACCGGCCGGGTGGTCGACAGCGCCGTGGTCAGTGCCGCACTGGTGCATGAGTTCGGCTGGTCCTGGCAGGACTATGACCGCCTGGCCCAAGCCGCCCTGGCCGGGCACATTATCGAATGCGGCGCACAGTGCACCGGCGGCAACTTCACCGATTGGCGCGACGTGCCGGACTACGAACACATCGGCTTCCCCATCGTCGAGGTGAGCGCCGACGGCCAGTTCACCGTGAACAAAGTCGAGGGTACGGGCGGGTTGATCAGTGAACTTAGCGTGGCCGAGCAACTGCTGTATGAAATCGGCGACCCGCGTGCGTACCTGTTGCCCGATGTGATCTGCGATTTCAGCCAGGTGCGCTTGCAGCAACAGGGCAAAAACTGCGTACGCCTGCACGGCGCCAAGGGCTTGCCGCCGACTGCGCAGTACAAAGTCAGCGCCACTTACCTGGATGGCTTTCGCTGTACCGCCAGTTGCCTGCTGGCCGGGATCGATGCGGTGGCCAAGGCCGAGCGCGTCAGCCAGGCAATCATCAACAAGACGTCGGAGCTGTTCAGCCAGCGCGGTTGGGGGCCCTACACCGAAGTGAATATCGAACTGCTGGGCAGCGAAGCCACCTACGGCGCCCACGCCCAACGCCACGACAGCCGCGAAGTGGTGGTGAAACTCGCCGTGCGCCACCCGAACAAGCAGGCATTGCTGCTGTTCGCCCGTGAAATCGCCCAGGCGGCGACCGGCATGGCACCGGGCCTGACAGGCATCGTCGGTGGGCGACCTTCGGTCTACCCGTTGATCCGACTGTTTTCGTTCCTGGTCGACAAAACCGCGTGTGAGCCGCTGATCGAATGCCAAGGTCAACGCCACGCCTGCGCGTTACCGCCCGTGCATGCGCTCGCCACGCCGGCCGCACCGCTTGATCCACCCAAGCCTCAAGGCCGCGCAGATGCCAGCGTACCGCTGGTGAAACTCGCCGTAGCGCGCTCCGGGGACAAGGGCAACCACAGCAACATCGGCGTGATCGCCCGCGACCCCGAGTACCTGCCGTGGATCGCCGAAGCGCTGACCCCGGAAGTGATCGTCGATTGGATGAGCCATGTGCTCGATCCCCTGCATGGCCGCGTCGAGCGCTGGTATTTGCCAGGCAGCCACAGCCTGAATTTCCTGCTGGAAAACGCCCTGGGCGGCGGTGGTATCGCCAGCCTGCGCATCGACCCGCAAGGCAAGGCGTTTGCCCAGCAACTGCTGGAAATCCCCATTGCCGTGCCGCAGCACATTGCCGATCAACTTCGCTAAAGGACCGTTGCCGTGGCCTTCGACTCGATCTTCAAAGCCAACCTGTTCCAAGGGCAAACCGTGATTGTCACGGGAGGCGGCAGCGGTATTGGCCGCTGCACCGCCCATGAACTGGCGGCCCTGGGCGCCCAGGTAATACTCGTGGGGCGCAAACCGGAAAAACTCCAGGCAGTAGCGGCGGAGATAGCCCAGGACGGTGGCAACGCCCACTGGCAGGCTTGCGACATTCGCGATGAAGCGGCGGTCAAAGCACTCGTCAGCCAGCTCATCGGCGAGCACGGGCCGATCCACGGGCTGGTGAATAACGCCGGCGGCCAGTACCCATCGCCACTGGCCTCGATCAACCAGAAAGGTTTTGAAACCGTACTGCGTACCAACCTGGTCGGCGGCTTCCTGATGGCCCGTGAAGTGTTCAACCAATCCATGAGCCAGCACGGCGGCGCCATCGTCAACATGCTCGCCGACATGTGGGGCGGCATGCCTGGCATGGGTCACTCCGGAGCGGCCCGTTCGGGTATGGACAACTTCACCAAGACCGCCGCGTTCGAATGGGGTTACGCCGGTGTGCGGGTCAATGCCGTGGCGCCGGGATGGATTGCCTCCAGCGGCATGGACACTTACGAAGGCGCGTTCAAGGCGGTGATCCCGACGTTGCGCGAACACGTGCCGCTCAAGCGCATCGGCACCGAGTCGGAGGTCAGCGCCGCCATTGTGTTCCTGCTCAGCCCCGCCGCGGCCTTTATCAGCGGCAGCACCCTGCGCATCGACGGCGCCGCCAGCCTGGGCAGCCGCGCCTGGCCGCTGCACAAGGCGCAGCCACCCAGCGCGTCGTTCAATGGTTTCCATCGTGCGTCTGTGCCCGATGTGCTCAAGGCGGAGCAATAACACCATGCCGGTGATCGAAACCCAAATCGACGTCCATAGCCCGCAATTCGCGCAAAACCGCGAAGCCCTGTTGGCCAGCCTTCAACAACTGCACCAACTGCAACAGCAGCTGCTGAGCAAAGCGCAGGAGGCCAAACCCAAGTTCGAGCGGCGCAACCAACTGCTGCCCCGCGAACGCCTCAACCTGCTGCTGGACCCCGGCGCACCGTTCCTTGAACTGGCGAGCCTGGCCGGCTACAAACTCCACGATGACAAGGACGGCAGCGCCGCCGGCGGTGGCTTGATCGCCGGCATCGGCTACGTCAGTGGCGTGCGCATGCTGGTGGTGGCCAATAACAGTGCGATCAAGGGCGGGACCATTTCCCCCACGGGCCTGAAGAAATCCCTGCGCCTGCAACAGATCGCCATGGAGAACAAACTGCCGGTGGTGACCCTGGCGGAAAGTGGCGGCGCGAACCTCAACTATGCCGCCGAGATTTTTGTCGAAGGCGCCCGCAGCTTTGCCAATCAGGCACGCATGTCGGCCATGGGCTTGCCGCAGATCACCGTGGTGCATGGCTCCGCCACGGCGGGTGGGGCCTATCAGCCCGGGTTGTCGGATTACGTGGTGGTCGTGCGCGGCAACGCCAAGCTGTTCCTCGCAGGGCCGCCTCTGCTCAAGGCCGCCACCGGCGAAGTGGCGACCGATGAAGCCTTGGGCGGTGCGCAAATGCATGCGCAAACCGCCGGCACGGCGGAGTACCTGGCGGAAAATGATGCGGACGGCGTGCGTATCGTGCGCGAAATCGTCGCCCTGCTGCCCTGGAATGACCGACTGCCGCCCGCCCCGAAGCGGCCTTACACAGAACCGTTGTATCCCATCGACGAACTGCTGGGGTTGATCCCCGACGACCCGAAAAAGCCCTACGACGTGCGTGAAATCCTCGCACGCCTGGCAGACGGCTCCGCCTTTCTCGAATTCAAGGGCGAGTTCGACGCCCACACCGTGTGCGGGCACTTGCACATCCAGGGCCGTGCGCTGGGCGTGATCGGCAACAACGGCCCGATCACGCCCAAGGGGGCCAGCAAAGCCGCGCAGTTTATCCAGCTATGCGACCAGAGCCGCACACCGCTGCTGTTCCTGCACAACACCACCGGCTTCATGGTCGGTACCGAATCGGAGCAGCAAGGCGTGATCAAGCATGGCGCGAAAATGATCCAGGCCGTGGCGACGGCGCGGGTACCTAAACTCACGATTGTGGTCGGCGGCTCCTACGGTGCCGGCAACTACGCGATGTGCGGCCGCGGCCTGGACCCAAGGTTCATCTTCGCCTGGCCCAACAGCCGCACGGCGGTGATGGGCGGAGCGCAGGCCGGCAAGGTGTTGCGCATCGTCACCGAAGCCAAGCAACTGAAAGACGGCCTGGTGCCCGACCCCAAGGTGCTGGCCATGCTGGAACAGGTCACCGCACAGAAACTCGACAGCCAGTCCACTGCGCTGTATGGCAGTGCCAATCTGTGGGATGACGGGCTGATAGACCCCCGCGATACGCGCACGTTGCTGGGGTTGCTGCTGGATATCTGCCACGAAGCCGAGGTCAGGCAGTTGCAGCCCAACAGTTTTGGCGTGGCGCGTTTCTAACAGGAGAACAACAACAATGATCTTCACCCAGGAACACCAGGAACTGCGCCGCACCGTCCGTGCCTTTGTCGACCGCGAGATCAACCCGCATGTGGATGAATGGGAAAAAGCCGGGCGTTTTCCCATCCACCACATCTTTCGCAAAGCCGGCGAGCTGGGCCTGCTGGGCATTTCCAAGCCTGAGGCATTCGGCGGCATGGGCCTGGACTACAGCTATTCGATTGTCGCCGCCGAGGAATTCGGCACCATTCGTTGCGGCGGTATTCCCATGTCCATTGGCGTGCAAACCGATATGTGCACCCCGGCCCTCGCCCGCTTCGGCTCCGATGAATTGCGCGACGAGTTCCTCCGACCAGCCATCAGCGGCGAACAAGTGGGCTGTATCGGCGTTTCGGAAACCGGCGCCGGCTCCGACGTAGCCGGGTTGAAAACCCATGCACGCAAGGACGGTGGCGACTACGTGATCAACGGCAGCAAAATGTGGATCACCAACTCCCCCAGCGCCGACTTTATCTGCCTGCTGGCCAACACCTCCGACGACAAACCGCACATCAACAAGTCGCTGATCATGGTGCCGATGAACACGCCCGGCATCCGTGTCAGCCCGCCCCTGGAAAAACTCGGCATGCACAGTTCCGAGACCGCGCAGGTGTTCTTCGATGACGTGCGCGTGCCCCAGCGTAACCGTATCGGCCACGAAGGCGCGGGCTTCATGATGCAGATGCTGCAATTCCAGGAAGAACGCCTGTTTGGCGCGGCCAATATGATCAAGGGCCTGGAGCACTGCATTGACAGCACGATCGACTACTGCAAGGAGCGCCAGACGTTCGGCAAGGCTTTGATCGACAACCAGGTGATCCACTTTCGCCTGGCTGAATTGGCCACCGAAATCGAATGCCTGCGCGCCCTGGTGTACCAGGCCACCGAGCAATACATCAAAGGCCAGGACGTCACGCGCCTGGCCTCCATGGCCAAGCTCAAGGCCGGGCGCCTGGGGCGCGAGGTCAGCGACAGTTGCCTGCAATACTGGGGCGGCATGGGCTACATGTGGGACAACCCGGTGGCCCGCGCCTACCGCGACGTGCGCCTGGTGTCGATCGGCGGCGGTGCCGATGAAATCATGCTGGGCATCCTCTGCAAACTGATGGGCACCTTGCCCGGTAAAAAGTCATGAACACCCTGTTGCTCGAAGCGCATCACGGCGTGCTGCATATCACCCTCAACCGCCCCGAATGCCGCAATGCGATGAGCCTGGAAATGGTCAATGAACTGCGCACGGTGCTGGCAGGGCTGGACAGCCAGATACGGGCGTTGGTGATCACAGGCGTCGGCGGGCATTTCTGTGCCGGCGCGGATGTGAAGGACATGCTCCACGCCGGCGATCAGTTACAGGCGTTGAATCGGGCGTTCGGCACGCTGTTGCAGCAAGTTGAAGCGCTGCCGCAAGTGGTAATCGTGGTGTTGCAAGGCGCGGTGCTGGGCGGCGGGTTTGGCTTGGCGTGTGTGAGTGATATTGCGATTGCCGATCATCAGGCGCAGTTCGGCTTGCCGGAGACCCGCCTGGGCCTGCTGCCGGCGCAGATAGCGCCGTTTGTGGTCAAGCGAATCGGGCTGACCCAGGCACGCCGATTGGCGCTGACGGCGGCGCGGTTTGATGGGATGCAAGCTGAGCGGTTGGGCGTGGTGCATTTTGTCGAGACGGATCCGCAGGCCCTGGCGCAGCGCCTGGATGAGGTGTTGGGCGAGGTGCTCAAGTGCGCACCCGGGGCGAATGGACGGACCAAGGCGCTGTTGCTGGCCAGCGTGGATGAGCCGCTCGAGAACGTATTGGATCGGGGGGCACAGTGGTTTGCCGAGGCCGTCAGGGGGGAGGAAGGGATCGAGGGGACACAGGCCTTTGTACAAAAGCGCCAGCCAGGGTGGTGCAAATGATGTCATTCAGCAAAATCCTGATCGCCAACCGCGGTGAGATCGCCTGCCGTATCCAGCGCACCGCCCAAGCCCTGGGCTACCGCACCGTGGCCGTCTACAGCGACGCCGATGCCGAGGCGCTGCACGTCCTGATGGCCGACGAAGCCGTCAACATCGGCCCCGCTCCCGTACAACAGTCTTACCTGGACATCCCGGCCATTCTCGATGCCGCCAGGAAAACCGGCGCCGACGCCGTCCACCCCGGCTACGGCTTCCTCTCCGAAAACGCCCGATTCGCCAAAGCCTGCCTGGAGGCCGGCTTGACCTTCATCGGCCCCAGCGTCGAGGCCATCGAACTGATGGGCAGCAAACGCCTGTCCAAACTCGCCATGCTCGACGCCGGTGTGCCCTGTGTTGCGGGCTACCAAGGCGAGCAACAAGACAACGCCACGCTACAACAGCAAGCCAACCGCATTGGCTACCCGCTGATGATCAAAGCCAGCGCCGGCGGCGGCGGGCGCGGCATGCGCCTTGTGCAGGATGCCGACGCCCTGCTGGAGAATCTGCACACCGCCCGCTCCGAAGCCAAAAACGCGTTTGGCAGCGACGAACTGATCCTCGAACAAGCGTTGATCGAACCGCGCCACGTTGAGATCCAACTGTTCGGCGACCAACACGGCAACCTCATCTACCTGGGCGAGCGCGACTGCTCGATCCAACGCCGTCACCAGAAAGTCATCGAAGAAGCCCCCTGCCCCATCATGACGCCCGCGTTGCGCCAGGCCATGGGAGAAGCCGCCCTCAAGGCCGGGCGCGCGGTGAATTACGTGGGTGCGGGCACCGTGGAATTTTTGCTCGACCGCGACGGCCGGTTCTACTTCCTCGAAATGAACACCCGCCTGCAGGTGGAACACCCGGTCACTGAACTGATCACAGGCCTGGATCTAGTGGACTGGCAGTTGAAAATCGCCGCCGGCGACCCGCTGCCGCTGGAACAGGCCGATGTGCGCCTGAGCGGCCACGCCATGGAAGTGCGCCTGTATGCCGAAGACCCGGCCCAGGGCTTTGTGCCGCAAACCGGCGAGGTGCTGCGCTGGGAGCCGGCCGCCGGTGTGCGGACTGACCACGGCGTACTGCAAGGCCAGCGCATCAGCCCGTTCTATGACGCGATGCTCGGCAAGATCATCGCCCACGGCACTACCCGTGAAGAGGCCCGACGCAAGCTGCTGCGCGCAGTGCAAGACACCCTTCTGCTGGGCGTGACCACCAACCAACGGTTGCTGGCCGACCTGCTCAAGCATCCGGATTTTATCGCAGGCGATTTCAGTACCGGCTTTATCGCCGAGCACTTCAGCGAAGTCCCGCCTCAGGCCGCGACAAAAGAACAACTCGCGCTGGCCGTCGCGCTGTTTTATCAACACAGCGCCAGTGCGCATGCACCGGCTCTGGCGGGCTGGAGCAACAATCCCAGCGCCAGTGCGCCTTGGGCCTGCCGCCTGGAGGTCAACGGCGAAATCCACAACGTCAGTGCCGCCCCCCTGCAACTCAGCACCGATGGCGGGTATGCCACCCTGGAACTCGACGGCATTCGCCGACGTGTCGCCTACCACCTTGAGGGCACCCGGTTATGGCTGCCGGGTCTCAGCATTACCCACTGCACCCAGCCAGTCGCCGGCCGCCAGACGAGCGCCGGCAGCGGCACGGTCAAAGCGCCGATGGACGGTGCCATTGTCGACATCCGCGTGAGCGCCGGGCAAACCGTCACCAAAGGCCAACTGCTGCTGGTGCTCGAAGCGATGAAAATGGAGCATCCGCTCACCGCCGGCATCGATGGGGTCATCAAAGGCGTGCAGGTGATGACCGGCGATCAGGTGCGCAATCGCCAAGTGCTGCTGGAGATCGAATAGCGGCAGCCCTGGGCCTCGATGAAAAAACAGCGCGGAACTACAAGGTCACGCTACGCTCTATCCCCATCAGGAAACAAAGAGTACGGGAACCTGCGCGATGCCTCATTGGCTGATTATTGACCTTGAAGCCACAACGGATGAAGGCGGCTGGCCCGTGACGGAGATGGAAGTCATCGAGATCGGCGCCAGCCTGGTCAACCGCCAGGGCCGTGAACTGGATCATTTCCAGCGCTTTGTGCGGCCGCTGCGTCGCCCCTTGCTGACGCCCTTCTGCCGCCAACTGACCCATATCACCCAGGCCAATATCGATGCTGCCGCCCCGCTCAGCGAGGTGTGGCCACTGTTCGAGCGCTGGCTGGGCCAGCATCAGACACGCCTGGAAGGCTGGGCCAGCTGGGGCGACTACGATCGCGTGCAACTGGAACTGGAATGGCAGCGCAATGACCTGACCAGCGTCCTGGCGCAAACGACCCACGTCAATCTCAAGCAGCGCTTCGCCAAGGCCCGGCGCCTGGACAAGCCGCTGGGGCTCAATGGCGCCCTGCAATTGGCGGGGATGCAGTTCCATGGCCAGCAACATCGCGCGCTGGAAGATGCACGCAACACCGCGCGCCTGCTGCCGTTGATTTTGCCGGTCTAGGCAGCTCCTCCGGGCTTGGGCATACTGGCCGACCTTTCCAGACCCTTTTTCCGAGGATTCACCCATGTTTAAAGTCAATGAGTACTTCGACGGCACCGTCAAGTCGATCGCTTTCGGCACCGCAGAGGGTCCGGCGACTATCGGCGTGATGGCCCCGGGTGAATACGAGTTCGGCACCGCCCAGCGTGAAATCATGCACGTGGTGTCCGGCGCACTGACCGTCAAACTGCCGGAAGCCAGCGAGTGGGAAACCTTCGCCGCCGGCAGCCAGTTCAACGTACCGGCCAACAGCAAGTTCCAGCTGAAGGTCGCGGTGGACACCGCTTACCTGTGCGAATACCGCGGCTGAGTTTCAGCCCGACAAAAAAATGCCCGTCTCGCAGGAGACGGGCATTTTTTATTCCAGGATCGTGACCGGCATGCCGACTTCGAGATAGCCGATGCCATCGTTGACCAGGTTCTGGCCGAACATCGCGCCACTTTCCGTCTTGCGATAGCTATCGAGCGTGGCGAAAGGTTCGCGGTCGGCGCTACGCTCGCCGGTGGCGGGGTCGATCGTAGTGAGAATGCAGCGTGAACACGGTTTGACCACGCGCAACTCGATGTCGCCAATGCGCAGGCGCTTCCAGCCGTCTTCGGCAAAGGCTTCCCCCCCTTCGATCACCAGGTTGGGACGAAAACGCAGCATCTCCATCGGGCGGCCAACGTGCCGCGAAAGATCGTCCAGAGAGCCCTGGCCGATCAGCAACAGCGGGTAGCCGTCGGCAAACGCCACTTGATCGTCGTCGTTGCCGAACCCCGCCTCGGTGGTACGGGCGCGGGCCAGCGGCATCTGCACCAGCCGCGTGGGCTTGCCGATAAACTCACTGACCCAGGCGGCGGCCGCATCCCCGGCATCCGGCACGCGCAAGGTATCGCGCCAGATGGTCACGCCGCGCAACTCGGCGTCACTGCCGGGCAAGGCCACCTCAAGCGACGCAACGCCTGGGGTGCTGAGGGTCAAGCCACCGGCTGCGTTCCACAGCGCCGATAGCTGGCTCATCTTCGCCACCGCCCGTTGCGTCAGGAAACGCCCACTGGCCTCGTCCACCAGCATCCAGCGTCGGTCCCCTTCCAGCCCCAGTTTATCCAGGCCGATCCGCTGCAAGACCTCGGCCTTGCCGGACTTCAAAGGGTAACGGTACAACGCGCTGAGACGAAGCATGAGCCTGCTTTCCTGGAGGATAAAGCGCCACCCTATACGAGCAGGCCCCCAGAATCAAAACCCCCTTGTAGTGAGCGGGCTCGCCCCGCGCTGGGTGGCAAAGCCGCCCCAACAAAGACGCCGCAGTATTTCAGGATGAACGAGGTGCCTGGATTTGGGGCGGCTGCGCCCCCCAGCGCGGGGCAAGCCCGCTCACTACAGATCCAGCGTCAGGCGTTGGCGGACTACGTCCACCAGTTTGTCCGGCTGGAACTTGGACAGGAAGTTGTCGCAGCCGACCTTCTTGACCATCGACTCGTTGAAGCTGCCCGACAGCGAGGTGTGCAGCACCACATAGAGCCCGCGCAAGCGTGGATCGTTGCGGATCTCGGTGGTCAGGCGATAGCCGTCCATCTCAGGCATTTCGGCGTCGGTGAAGATCATCAGCAGTTTGTCGGTCATCACCTGGCCGCTGTCGGCCCAGGTCTTGAGCATATTCAGGGCCTTGAGGCCGTCGCTGGCGATGTGCATCTTCACGCCGAGCTGCCCGAGGGTGTCGCGCAGTTGCGCCAGGGCGACATTGGAGTCATCCACCAGCAGTACTTCGCGGCCACGGGCGCGTTCCAGCACCGGGTCTTCGAGTTTTTCCCGGGAGACCTTGGCGTTATACGGCACGATCTCGGCGAGGACTTTTTCCACGTCGATGATTTCCACCAACTGATCATCGACCTTGCTGATGGCGGTCAGGTAATGCTGACGCCCGGCGCTGGTCGGTGGTGGCAGGATGGCTTCCCAGTTCATGTTGACGATACGGTCCACGCCGCCTACCAGGAACGCCTGTACCGAGCGGTTGTACTCGGTGACGATAATGGTGCTGTCGGGCCCCGGCACCAGCGGGCGCATGCCGATGGCCTGGGACAAGTCGATCACCGGCAGGGTCTGGCCACGCAGGTTGACCACGCCACACACGAATGGATGGCGCTGGGGCATCAGGGTCAGCTTGGGCAGTTGCAGGACTTCCTGCACCTTGAACACATTGATCGCGAACAACTGCCGCCCGGCCAGGCGAAACATGAGAATCTCCAGGCGATTCTCACCCACCAGCTGCGTGCGTTGATCTACGGTGTCGAGAATGCCGGCCATTAAAAGCTCCTGATGTGCGCGTTGAATTCACGCTGAGAAATTGTGCAACTCAGTTAAGACTAGTTATCGGCGGCAATCGCCAGACCTTGACCCCAGTAAAATGCCACGTAAATCAGTTGATGTCACACTGACATCATGGTTTACTGAATTGCGCCTTCATCCGGCATTGCCGCAACGTCGCGCGACACCCGAATCGACTTAGGGTTCCATCGTATAAGGGATTCCCCTATACACAATCAGGTCCAACCTGATATTCGCGATATCTAATAGCCATTAATGTGACGCCATTCTCATTGCATGAATGGAGTCAGGCTTTTGTTTGCCACACCAAGCCCACATCCCACGGGTCTTCCAGGCACTCTGTCGGCGGCAACTAAAGTTGTGCAATCGCCCCGGACAGCGAGGGCCACGCGCGGCTTTTGTGGTCAATTCAATAACGTTCCTACTGCAATCTCAGAACCGACCTACAGATTCCAGTCATATTTCAGCAGTAGTTTTACGCCATTCACCCGGTGCGACATCTCATCACCCGACCTTATGTTGCGGAGACTTACATGATGAATAGCGCAAACGAATGGCAAACCACACTTCCCGAGTTCCTGCTGGAAGCCGAAATGCTGCTGGCCAAATCGGAAGAGTGCTTGAGCCACCTGCATTTGATTCGCAACGACAGCGATGCCATCGACTGCATGAAAGCCAGCCTCGCCAAGCTGGCGGAAAAAGCCGAAGGTCTGGCATTGCAGGCGATCAGTGAATTCTCCAGGCATCTGCAATGCCTGATTGCCAACGCCGTGAACCCCATGCAATTGCATGATCAGGCACTTGACGCCCTGCACGACTGCCTGACGCTGCTGGCCTGGCAACTGGAGTTGATCGACACGCGTACCGGCGAACTGGCGCTGGATGAAAGCGAACAAACAACGCTGATTGCGACGGTCACCTTGCAAATCCCACAAAAAGACTTCGGCAATAAGCCACAATCACGTTCGCACCACACGGTTTGAGCAATGACCAGGTCGTATTTAATCGGTTAGTTATCTAAAAACGACCTTGGGTTAGTCGGTCGAGGCGATCTTGCGCGGCCGATATATCAATTAGCCATGTCTGCAACCCGGTTCATTAATACAACTACTCACTCACTTTGAACTCTGGGATTACCACTCAGGGTATTGGCTTGGTTAATAAGCCAATCGAGCGAGGCGCCAGGCGACCGACGGTAATAGTGGTGGTACTATGCCCCGCTCGAAGTGACTCAACTTCATCATGTCCAAAAACGATTCGGCACCGTATTCCAAACAAAGGCCTGTCACCCCCCATGACCGGCTTTCCCGCAGCGAACCTTCATTGGCTCCATCCGCTATGTACGCCAGCCTCAAGTCACTCATCACAAGGTCCGTGTCCCGCAGCAATGCCCGCCGCCTGGTCCTCGCCTTGTGCCTGTGCTCGTTGCTGGTCAGCCTGTGGGCCTATAGCCACAACGCCCCCCTGCCGCTCTCGATCCTTCTGCTCAACCTCATCACCTTGATCGTGGTGGGCGTTCAGCAATGGCACTCGCGCAAATCCATCAAGTTCCAGCCCCAGGAACTGGCCGACCGCCTGCTGCAAGTCCAGGAAAACGAACGCCACCGGCTCAGCCGCGACCTGCACGATGACATCGGCCAATTGCTGACCGCCGCCAAACTGCAAAGCGAATGGCTCAAGCGCCGACTGCCGGACGACCTGCAAAGCCAATGCACGGTGCTATGCAATACCCTGAATGAGACCCTGGCCAAAGTGCGTGACGTATCGGCGATTCTCAACCCGCGCCAGTTGGCCAGCCTGGGCCTGGAAGCCAGCCTGCGCGCGCACCTGCTCAAGACCCTGGAAAACACCCCGATCCACTGGAGCCTGGAATGCCAGCAACGGTTGACCGGCATCCCCGAAGAAATGGCCGTGGCCGCCTTTCGCATCACTCAGGAAGCGGTGACCAACATGCTCCGCCACGCCCAGGCGCAGAACCTGCGGGTGCGCCTGCAGCGCCTGCCCGAAGGCTTGTCGCTGATGATCTGCGATGATGGCCGTGGCTTTTCACCCGCGCCCAACCCGGGCCTGATGGGCCAGCGGGGCATGGCCGGCATGGTCGAACGGATCGATCAACTGGGAGGCTCTTTGTCCGTCAACAGCCAACCCGGCCAGGGCACACGGATCGACGCACTTTTCCCCTGGGCGCCCCGCGCTCTCGAACGGGCCAGCGCCCCTAAGGCTCTTGAGTGACTTGCACACTACTCCTGGTGGATGACCACGCTCTGATCCGGGCCGGCGTGCGCGCGCTGATCCAGGATATCCCCGGCTACACCGTGATTGGCGAAGCCGACGATGGCGCGCAAGTGCTGGAGGCCTTCAGCACCTTGCAGCCGGACATCGTGCTGCTGGACCTGTCGATGAAACACACCGGTGGCCTGGATGCCTTGCAGCAGCTCAAGGCGGCCTATCCCAAGAGCAAGGTGCTGATCCTGTCGATGCACACCGACCCCGAGTTGATCATGCGCGCGCTGGAGTCCGGCGCCCACGGCTATCTGCTCAAGGACACCACGGCCAACGAGCTGGAACACGCCTTGCTGGCCCTGCGCAACAATGAGCGCTACCTGAGTCCCGCCATTGCCCACACCGTGATCAACCAGGCATTGATCCGCAGCCAGGGGCCGTCCTCTCCCGTCGCCCACAACCACACCCTCACGGCACGCCAGCTGGAGATCCTGCGCTTGATCGTGCGCGGCAAATCCACCCGGGAAATCGCCCAGGGGCTGGGCTTGAGCATCAAGACGGTGGAAGCCCATCGCTCGCAGATCATGAAGCGCCTGCAGATCTACGACGTCGCCGGCCTGGTGTTATTCGCCGTTCGCGAGCAGATCATCAGCCTGGACGACTAGGGGCGAGCCCAGCGGCAAGTGCACGCGCAAGGCCTTGGGCAACGCACTGAAGCGCAAATCGTCGCCCTGCAGCGGTTCGCCATCCAGGTTGATGTACAACCCTTCGGCCACCTTGATTTCGACCCAGGGCAAGCGTGCCCGCACAAACATATTGTCCAGGCCCCAGCCGTCACTCATCAGGGTCAGCAAAGTGCCGACCACTTCCTGGGGCGCCGGCAGAATGCTGATATCCAGCAAGCCATCATCGGCCAACGCGCCCGGGCACAACACATGCCCACCGCCCGCTTGGCGACCGTTGCCGATACCGAGCGCGAGCAGATCACCTTTCCAGTGAAAGCCGGGGCCTTCCAGCTCACCATAGGCCGCCTTCAATTCGCTGAATCGGGTCAGGCCGGTGAACAGGTAGGCGGCGCCGCCCAGGACCTTTTTCAGGTCTTCCGAGGTATTGGCGGTGACCTGGCTGCCGAAGCCGCCAGTGGCCATGTTGAGGAAGATTTGCCCGCCGGCCTGGCCGAGGTCGATTGCCCGAGGTGGCACGTCCAGCAGTGCCAATGCCTGTGCAGGTTCCAGCGGCACGCCGGCGGCGCGGGCAAAGTCGTTGGCGGTGCCCAGGGGCATCAGGACCAGGCTGGCGTCGGTCTTGGCCCGGGCCATGGCTTCGGCGACGTCACGCAGCGTACCGTCGCCGCCACCGGCGATGATGTGGGTGTAGCCGTCAGCCAGGGCTTCATTGACCAGGCGTTGGGCGTCGCCGCCTTCCCATGTGACCCGCACGGCCAACTCATCACCCTGCTCGCGCCGAGCCTGTACGGCCGCGCGCACGTCCTCGTTCAAGGCTTGTTTGCCGTGAAGGATCAATAGAGCTTTGGGGCTGGTCATGGGTGGGTGACTCCAGGGGTTGAGGGTTCCTGAAGGATGTGGACATTCGGTGAGGGGGAAAAAGTCATTGGGTGAGGGAAATTAATTCGTTGGGCCCGAACAACGACACTGTACGAGGGGGGCTGCCGATAAGGGTGGGCCAGTGGATGAATCGGGTGCCTGACCCACTGCAATCGGGAGCAAGCCCCCTCCCACAGGCTTCAGCTCTTGTGAAGCTTGCTCATCAACTGCGCCTCCGCCTGGGTCAACCCACACGACTGCGTCAGCTCATCCACCGTAGCGCCCATGCCGACCAACTTCGCCGCCTGGGCGAACGACAAGCTCGTCGGGTCACGCTGTTCAATCTGCGCCAGCTTGTCCGGCAATGGCCCGAGGATGGCGCGCAGTTCATGCACCTCATCCCCCACCTTCACCGTCGTTTGCTGGAAGTGATCAACACGCTTGACCAGATCGATGATGCGTCGGTCACGCAAGGCATCGCGCTCAGCCTGCTGCTGGGCCAATTCCCGTTGCTGGCGCAGGTAGCGCAGCAGGAAAGCCAAAGTCCCAGCCCACAACAGGGCCAGGACAATCACCGCCGCCTCGAAGAACAATCAGATGCTCTCCAGTTCCGACCATTCTTCTTCGCTCATCATCTTGTCCAGCTCAACCAGAATCAGCAGCTCGTTGTTCTTGTTGCATACGCCCTGGATAAACTTGGCGGATTCTTCATTGCCCACGTTCGGCGCGGTTTCCACTTCCGACTGGCGCAGGTAAACCACTTCCGCCACGCTGTCGACCATGATCCCGACCACTTGCTTGTCGGCTTCGATGATCACGATACGCGTGTTGTCGCTGACTTCGACCGTGTCCAGGCCAAAACGCTGGCGGGTGTCGATCACCGTCACCACGTTGCCGCGCAGGTTGATGATGCCCAGCACATAGCTTGGCGCCCCCGGAACCGGAGCGATCTCGGTGTAGCGCAGCACTTCCTGCACGCGCATCACGTTGATACCGTAGGTTTCGTTGTCCAGTTTGAAGGTAACCCATTGCAGGATTGGATCTTCCGAACCTTGTGCGGACGCTGATTTGTTCATGCTTAGAACCCCTTCAATGCCGGCTCAACCGGCGTGTGTGCTTCGCTAACCGCATTCGCATGCGGGCCTTATTGTTCAATCAACTGCGCGGGTGCGCAGGCATCGACTTGACGGCACCGCTGGCGATCAATTCGGCCAGTTCGGCGACGTCGAGCAATGCGCACATATGTTCGATCACGGTGCCTGCCAGCCAGGGTCGTTGGCCACGGTGGCTGCGCCATTTGATTTCGTTCGGGTCCAGGCGCAACGAGCGGCTGACTTGATGCACCGCCAACCCCCATTCGTAGCCCTGCACCGAGATCACGTATTGCAAGCCCTGGCGAAAATCGTCGCGGTAGCGATCGGGCATCACCCAACGGGCGGTATCCAGCACTTTGAGATTACCGGCCTGGCTGGGCAGGATGCCGAGGAACCAATCCGGTTGCCCGAACAACGGTGTCAGTTCCTGGCCTTCCAGAGAATAGATCGAACCCAGGCACACCAACGGCACCGCCAGGGTCAGCCCGGCGACATCGAATAACAGGCATTCGAAGGGCTCGGCGGCCCAGTATGGGCGGCCGTCACCGGTGTCCGGCGGCGGTGTGATGCTCGGTGGCAGGTGCACATCTGCAACGGGCTCAACCACGACCGGCTCGACCGGCGCCACAACCGGCACTGCCGCCACGACCGGCACCACCACAGGGGCGACCACGACATGGGCGTCACGCGCCTGCTCTTCCAGTACGGCCAGCTGGAATTCATCCAGCATAGTGTCTGCGGCGATGGCCGGTTCAAGTTCCAGCAACGGCTCCGGCAAGGGTTCCTCAGTCGCATCCTGCAGCAAGGCGTCCAGGTAGGACTCCAGTGCCAATTGCGGCCGGGTCTTGAGTTTGACAGGACGGTTCATCAAGCCACCTGCGCTACAAGCTGCTGGGCCAGCAGGTGCTTGAGCAACGCACGATAAGCCAGCACGCCACGGCTTTTGCCATCGAACTGCGAGGGCGTCAGGCCCGCACGGCTGGCGTCACGCAAGCGCGTGTCGACCGGGATGTAGCCATTCCAGATGGTGTCCGGGTAGGCATCGCGTAATACCCGCAAGGTGCCGAGGGACGCTTGGGTACGGCGGTCGAACAAGGTCGGCACAATGCAGAACGGCAGCGCCTGTTTACGCGAGCGGTTGATCATCGCCAGGGTACTGACCATGCGCTCCAGGCCTTTGACGGCCAAGTGCTCGGTCTGCACCGGGATCACCAGTTGCTGGCTGGCCGCCAAGGCGTTGACCATCAGCACGCCGAGCAACGGCGGGCTGTCGATAATGGCGTAGTCGAAGTCCTGCCACAGCTGCGCCAGGGTCTTGGCGATCACCAGGCCCAGCCCGCTCTGCCCCGGCGACTGGCGCTCAAGGGTCGCCAGCGCGGTACTGGAGGGCAGCAGGGAAATGCTTTCGTTACTGGTGGGCAGCAGCAATTGCCCCGGCAAGTCGCTGGGTACGCTGCCCTTGTGCAGGAACAGGTCGTAGCAACTGTGCTCCAGCGCATCCGGGTCGTAGCCGAAATAGCTGGTCATGGAGCCATGGGGGTCGAGGTCGACCACGACCACACGCTTGCCCGCTTCGGCCAGCAAGCCGGCTAAGGCGATGGAGGTGGTGGTCTTGCCGACTCCACCTTTTTGATTGGCAACTGCCCAGACTCTCATTCGGTTGGTTCCTCCCGGTGGGCAAAAGCGCGACCGAGACATTGCATCAGTTATTGAGCCAGTGACGGGGAATTGACGCTCCCCTGCCGAACCGGCGGCTTGACCACAGGCGGTGCAGTTTGTGTGCCAGCCCGCCTCAATGCCGCATCCGGTGTTGCATTAGCCGTTCCCGTACCCGTCAGGCTACGGCGTACATCGAGGTTGCGCGACACCACCAATACCACACGGCGGTTACGTGCGCGGCCTTCGGCGGTCGCATTATTGGCCACCGGCTGGAATTCACCATAGCCCACCGACGCCAGGCGCTCAGGGTTCACACCCTGCATCGCCAGCATGCGCACGATACTGGCGGCACGGGCGGATGAGAGCTCCCAGTTGGTCGGGTACTGCGCGGTGTTGATGGGGAAATTGTCGGTAAAGCCTTCGACATGGATCGGGTTTTCAAACGGTTTGAGAATCGCCGCCACCTTGTCGATGATGGTGAACGCCTGATCGCTGGGCATGGCATCGGCGCTAGCGAACAGCAGGCTGGAATTAAGCTCGATCTCCACCCACAGCTCATTGCCGCGCACGGTCATCTGGTTGGACTTGATCAGGTCACCGAACGCGGCGCTGATATCGTCGGCGATGCTTTTGAGCGGGTCGCTGGTGCCGCCGATACCGGCGGCGACTTCATCGCTGTCGTTGACCAGCGGCTTGGCCGGGGTCACGGTCTTGGGTCGTTCATCACCGATGGGAATCGGCTTGATCGAGCGATCGGTGTCGTTGAACACCCCGATCAGCGCCTGGGAAATGACCTTGTACTTGCCTTCGTTGATCGACGAGATGGAATACATCACCACGAAAAACGCGAACAGCAAGGTGATGAAGTCCGCGTAGGACACCAGCCAGCGCTCATGATTGACGTGTTCTTCAGGCTCGCGACGGCGACGGCTCACAGGCAGACACCTCTCTGACCAAGATTGACCGCTTCATTGCGATTGTGGCGAGCGAGCTTGCTCGCGCTGGGACGCGACGCGGCCCCAAAACCAGGCGACGCGCTCCATCTGAAGAAATAGGTAGGCTGTATTGGGGCTGCTTCGCAGCCCAGCGCGAGCAAGCTCGCTCGCCACAGGTTGATAGCCATCGCCATCAATCCATGAAGCCCTGGAGCTTCAATTCGATGGAGCGCGGGTTCTCGCCCTCGGCAATCGACAGCAAACCTTCCAGCAGCATCTCCCGGTAACGTGACTGACGCATGGCGATCGACTTGAGCTTGCTGGCCACCGGCAACAGCACCAGGTTGGCACTGGCCACGCCATAGATGGTGGCGACAAATGCCACGGCAATGCCGCTGCCCAATTGCGACGGATCGGCCAGGTTGCCCATGACGTGAATCAGGCCCATCACCGCACCGATGATGCCAATGGTCGGCGCGTAGCCGCCCATGCTTTCAAAGACTTTGGCCGCGTTGATGTCACGGCTTTCCTGTGTGTAGAAATCCACTTCGAGGATGCTGCGGATCGCTTCCGGTTCGGCGCCGTCCACCAGCAGCTGCAAGCCTTTGCGCGCGTAGCTGTCGGGCTCGGCATCGGCCACGCCTTCCAGGCCCAGCAGGCCCTCCTTGCGCGCGGTGAGGCTCCAGTTGACCACACGATCGATGCCACCGAGCAGGTCGATACGCGGTGGAAAAATGATCCACACCAGAATCTGCATGGCACGCTTGAACGAGCTCAGGGGCGATTGCAGCAAGGCTGCGCCCACGGTGCCGCCGATCACGATCAACGCCGCCGGGCCGTTGGCCAAGGCGCCGAGGTGGCCGCCTTCGAGGAAGTTGCCGCCGATGATCGCGACAAACGCCAGGGTGATACCGATCAAGCTCAACACATCCATCAGAGGCAGGCCTCCGCCAGATGCTTGCCGATGTCGTCCAGGCTGTACACGGCGTCGGCCAGGTCGGCCTTGACGATGGCCATGGGCATGCCATAGATCACGCAGCTGGCCTCATCCTGGGCCCAGACCGTGCTGCCCCCCTGCTTGAGCAGACGTGCGCCTTCACGACCGTCGGCGCCCATGCCGGTGAGCACCACCGCCAGAACTTTGTCGCCGTAGGACTTGGCCGCCGAACCGAAGGTGATATCCACGCACGGCTTGTAGTTCAGGCGTTCATCGCCCGGCAGGATTTTCACCGCGCCACGGCCATCCACCATCATCTGCTTGCCACCCGGCGCCAGCAACGCCAGGCCAGGACGCAGGATGTCGCCGTCTTCGGCTTCCTTGACGCTGATGCGGCACAGCTTGTCCAGGCGTTCGGCGAAGGCTTTGGTAAACGCGGCGGGCATATGCTGCACCAGCACGATCGGCGCCGGGAAGTTGGCCGGCAGTTGGGTCAATACGCGTTGCAGGGCGACCGGGCCGCCGGTTGAGGTACCGATAGCCACCAGCTTGTAGGCTTTGCGCTTGGGCGCGGGCGAATGAGCGCTCGGCGCCGAAGCACGGACGGGAGCCACGGCGGGCCGCGCCACTGGCGCAGGCGCCGGACGCGCGAATGAGGAACTGGTCGGCGCAGGTGCCGCCACTGGCGCAGGTGCAGGTGCAGGCGTGCTGAACAGGCTGCGGCGGTTGCTGCGGGAAATGCTGTGCACCTTTTCGCACAGCATCTGCTTGACCTTCTCGGGGTTGCGCGAGATGTCTTCGAAATTCTTCGGCAGGAAGTCCACCGCACCCGCGTCCAGCGCATCCAGGGTTACCCGGGCACCTTCATGGGTCAGCGACGAGAACATCAATACCGGGGTCGGGCAGCGTTGCATGATGTGGCGAACTGCCGTGATGCCATCCATCATCGGCATCTCGTAGTCCATGGTGATCACGTCCGGCTTCAACGCAATGGCCTGATCAATCGCCTCTTTACCGTTGGTGGCCGTGCCGACCACCTGAATGGTCGGATCGGCGGAAAGAATTTCCGAGACGCGGCGGCGGAAGAAACCCGAATCGTCCACCACCAGGACCTTGACTGCCATAAACACTCCGTTAGGTGGGGCGGGCACGATTGCCCAACCCCCACCAGAATCAAATACGCCGAGCGGCGTAACGCTTGAGCATGCTCGGAACATCGAGAATCAGCGCGATCCGACCGTCACCGGTGATGGTCGCACCCGACATGCCCGGGGTTCCCTGCAGCATTTTGCCCAAAGGCTTGATGACCACTTCTTCCTGGCCCACCAGTTGATCGACCACAAAGCCGATACGCTGGGTGCCCACGGACAGGATCACCACGTGGCCTTCGCGCTGCTCTTCATGGGCAGCCGACGCAACCAGCCAGCGCTTGAGGTAGAACAGCGGCAGCGCCTTGTCACGCACGATCACCACTTCCTGGCCATCCACCACATTGGTGCGCGACAGGTCGAGGTGGAAGATCTCGTTGACGTTGACCAGCGGGAACGCGAACGCCTGGTTGCCCAGCATCACCATCAGGGTCGGCATGATCGCCAAGGTCAACGGCACCTTGATCACGATCTTCGAGCCCTGGCCCTTGGTCGAGTAGATATTGATCGAGCCGTTGAGCTGGCTGATCTTGGTCTTCACCACGTCCATGCCGACGCCACGGCCAGACACGTCGGAAATCTCGGTCTTGGTCGAGAAGCCCGGGGCGAAGATCAGGTTGTAGCACTCGGTGTCGGTCAGGCGGTCGGCGGCATCCTTGTCCATCACACCGCGCTTGACTGCAATGTTGCGCAGGATGGTCGGGTCCATGCCCTTGCCGTCATCGGTGATCGACAACAGGATATGGTCGCCTTCTTGCTCGGCCGCCAGAATCACCTTGCCGCCGCGGGACTTGCCCGAGGCTTCACGTTCTTCAGGGGTTTCGACGCCGTGGTCGACTGCGTTGCGCACCAAGTGGACCAGCGGGTCAGCCAGGGCCTCGACCAAGTTTTTGTCGAGGTCGGTTTCTTCCCCCACCAGCTCCAGGTTGATCTCTTTCTTGAGCTGGCGCGCCAGGTCACGAACCAGGCGCGGGAAGCGGCCGAAGACTTTCTTGATCGGCTGCATCCGCGTTTTCATCACAGCGGTCTGCAGGTCGGCGGTGACCACGTCGAGGTTCGACACGGCCTTCTGCATCGACTCGTCGCCACTGCTCAGGCCCAGGCGTACCAGGCGGTTACGCACCAACACCAGCTCGCCGACCATGTTCATGATGTCGTCCAGCCGCGCCGTGTCCACGCGCACCGTGGTTTCAGCTTCGCTGGCCGGCTTTTCGGCCACTGGTGCAGCGGCGGCACGCGCCGGTGCAGGCGCTGCAGCGGCCGGCGCAGCAGCAGGAGCCGGCTTGGCGGCAGCAGGTGCAGGTGCAGGTTTCGCCGCTACCGGGGTAGCGGTCGCAGCCGCCGCCGGGGGTACTTCACTGAACTTGCCCTTGCCGTGCAATTCGTCGAGCAAGGCTTCGAATTCGTGCTCGGAAATCAGCCCGTCGCCGGCTGGCTGCGCACTGGCAGGCGGCGTAACAGGCGGCTTGGCAGCCGTCGGCGCAGCCGCTGTCGCGGCAACTTCCGGCAGGGCTTCGGCCGCGAACGTGCCTTTGCCGTGCAGTTGGTCGAGCAACGCTTCGAATTCGTCGTCGGTAATGTCGGTGCTGGCCGGGGCCGCAGGCGCTTCGGAAGCTGCAGCAGGCGCCACGGCATCGGCGGCGAACTGGCCCTTGCCATGCAACTGGTCGAGCAAGGATTCAAATTCGGCGTCGGTGATGTCTTCGCTGGTCGGCACGGCAGCAGGTGCCGCCGGAGCTTCGGCTTCGGCCTTCGCCGCACTGAGGGAGTTGAGCAGTTGCTCGAACTCGCTATCGGTCACATCCGGCTCAGGTTCGGCAACCGGTTCCGGTTCCGGGGCGGCTTCCACCGCCGGCGCGGCCGAGGTGTCGGCAGGCTCTGCGTAGCGCGCCAGGGCGGCCAGCAGCTCGGGCGTGGCGGCCGTGATCGGCGCGCGTTCACGGACCTGGCTGAACATGCCATTGACCGCATCCAGGGCTTCGAGAATCACGTCCATCAATTCCGAATCAACGTGACGCTCACCCTTGCGCAGGATGTCGAACACGTTCTCGGCGATGTGGCAGCACTCCACCAGCTCATGGAGCTGGAGGAAGCCGGCGCCCCCTTTTACAGTGTGAAAACCGCGAAAAATTGCATTGAGCAGGTTCGCATCATCCGGGCGGCTTTCCAGCTCGACCAGTTGCTCGGACAGTTGCTCTAAAATTTCGCCGGCCTCTACAAGGAAATCCTGAAGGATCTCTTCATCGGCGCCGAAGCTCATGTGGGTGCTCCTTAGAAGCCTAAACTGGACAGCAAATCGTCTACGTCATCTTGACCGGATACGACGTCTTCACGTTTATCGGCATGAATCTGCGGACCTTCACCCTTGGCGAGATGTTTTTGTGGATCTTTTTCCGAAAGGATCGCTGCGCGGTCATGTTCGATACCGGCAAAGCGGTCGACCTGGCCGGCCATCAGCACCAATTTGAGCAGGTTGCTTTCCACTTCGGTGACCAACTGGGTCACACGCTTGATCACTTGACCGGTGAGGTCCTGGTAATCCTGGGCCAGCAAAATGTCGTTGAGGTTGCTGGAAACCGTACGGTTGTCCTGCTCACTGCGCGACAGGAAACCTTCAACCCGACGCGCCAATTCACGAAACTCTTCGGCGCCCACTTCGCGGCGCATGAAGCGGCCCCAGTCAACGCTGAGGGCCTGGGCTTCGTTGGCCATGCCGTTGACCAGCGGCGTGGCGTTTTCCACCAGGTCCATGGTGCGGTTGGCCGCCGCCTCAGTCAGCCTGACCACATAGGACAAGCGTTCGGTGGCATCGGTGATTTGCGAAATTTCTTCGGCCTGGGGCATGTGCGGGTCAATCTGAAAATTGACGATCGCACTGTGCAGCTCACGTGTCAGCTTGCCCACTTCCTGATACAGGCCGCGGTCACGCGTCTGATTGAGCTCATGGATCAACTGCACCGCGTCGCCGAACTGACCTTTTTCCAGGCTTTCGACCAACTGGTGGGCATGTTTTTTCAGAGTCGACTCAAAGTCTTTCTGTGATGATTCTGTATGCTCCATAGCTCCCCCTGCGATGGCGTTAGCCGTGGATGCGCTCGAAGATTTTTTCGATCTTCTCTTTCAACGCCTGTGCAGTGAATGGCTTGACCACGTAACCGTTGACCCCGGCCTGGGCGGCTTCGATGATCTGTTCACGCTTGGCTTCGGCGGTCACCATCAACACGGGAAGGCTGCGCAATTTTTCGTCGGCGCGCACGTGGCGCAACAAGTCGATACCGGTCATGCCCGGCATGTTCCAGTCCGTTACCAGAAAGTCGATGCTCCCACTGTTGAGGATCGGGATCGCCGTAAGGCCGTCATCCGCCTCGACCGTGTTGGTGAACCCAAGGTCACGCAACAGATTTTTTATGATCCGCCGCATCGTTGAGAAGTCATCAACGATGAGGATTTTCATGTTCTTGTCCAATTCGACCTCCAAGCAGTCTTAAACGCGCCCAGCACCTGGACGCGCCATTTCAATCAACAGGCGTTACACAACAAAGGACTGCCCAGGGCACCACGGCACGACCCCGCAAAAGCCTTCGACTTTCGCGGCGCGTCTACAGTGTCCCCACACTGCCTGTCAGCGCGCGCGCCACTCCCCCAACCGCCCCCGCAAGCGGGCTGCGCACTGGCTATGCAGCTGGCTGACACGCGATTCGCTGACCCCCAGGACCTCACCGATTTCCTTGAGGTTCAGCTCTTCGTCGTAGTACAGCGCCAACACCAGTCGCTCACGCTCCGGCAAATTGGCAATCGCGTCCGCCAACGCCCTCTGGAAACGCTCATCTTCCAGGTCACGCGACGGTTCGAGATGTGCACTCGCGCCGTCCTCGTGCAGCCCTTCGTGTTCGCCGTCCTGCAACAGGTCGTCGAAACTGAACAGGCGGCTGCCCAAGGTATCGTTCAAAATCCCGTAATAATCATCGAGACTCAATTGGAGTTCGGCCGCAACTTCATGATCTTTAGCGTCACGACCGGTTTTTGCTTCAATTGCGCGAATGGCATCACTGACCATTCGCGTGTTGCGGTGTACCGAACGCGGCGCCCAATCCCCTTTACGGACCTCATCGAGCATCGCGCCACGGATACGGATACCCGCATACGTCTCGAAACTCGCACCCTTGCTCGCGTCATATTTGGTCGACACTTCGAGCAAGCCGATCATGCCGGCCTGGATCAGGTCTTCCACCTGCACACTGGCCGGCAGGCGCGCCAGCAAGTGGTAGGCAATGCGCTTGACCAAGGGCGCATAACGCTCGATCAATTCGCCCTGGCTGTCACGTGCCGATTTCTTGTAAAGGTTATAGCCGCTGGCTGTCATAGCACCGGTCCTGCGCTCGTCTGATGCACCAATCGCTCGACGAAAAACTCCAGATGCCCCCGCGGGTTGGCAGGCAACGGCCAGGTATCGACCTTCTGGGCAATAGCCTTGAACGCCAACGCGCATTTGGAACGAGGGAACGCTTCATAGACCGCACGCTGCTTTTGCACGGCCTTGCGCACACACTCGTCATAGGGAACTGCGCCAACGTATTGTAAGGCGACATCGAGAAAACGGTCCGTGACCTTGGTCAACTTGGCGAACAGATTCCGGCCTTCCTGCGGGCTTTGGGCCATGTTGGCCAGCACGCGGAAGCGGTTCATGCCGTAGTCACGGTTAAGCAGTTTGATCAGAGCATAGGCGTCGGTGATCGAGGTGGGTTCGTCGCAGACCACCAGCAATACTTCCTGCGCGGCGCGCACGAAGCTGACCACGGATTCGCCGATCCCGGCGGCGGTGTCGATCACCAGCACATCGAGGTTGTCGCCGATATCGCTGAACGCCTGGATCAGGCCGGCGTGCTGCGCCGGGCTCAGGTGCACCATGCTCTGGGTGCCCGAGGCGGCAGGCACGATACGAATGCCTCCGGGGCCTTGCAGCAGCACATCGCGCAGCTCGCAACGGCCCTCGATCACATCGGCGAGGGTGTGTTTGGGTGTCAGCCCCAGCAGAACGTCCACGTTCGCCAGGCCCAGGTCAGCATCCAGCAGCATGACGCGACGGCCAAGTTCTGCCAGGGCCAGGGACAAATTCACCGACACGTTAGTTTTCCCGACGCCACCTTTGCCGCCGGTCACCGCGATCACCTGTACAGGATGCATGCTGCCCATTTTATTTCTTTACCTTGTCTTGCTTAGACGCAGGCTACACGGCTTGGTCGCGTGAATCGCTTGCAGACCATCAATGTAGATACATTTCACAGTGCTCATCCTGCCTCACCCCACCCGTTTTGCCGGGTTGTGGTAAAGGTCGGCGAACATATCAGCCATCGCTTCCTCGCTAGGCTCTTCTTGCATTTGCACGCTGACAGCACGGCTGACCAACTGATGACGACGCGGCAGATGCAAATCATCTGGAATCCGCGGGCCATCGGTCAGGTAGGCAACCGGTAATTCATGACCGATAGCCAGGCTCAACACCTCACCCAAGTTTGCAGTTTCGTCTAGTTTGGTGAGGATGCAACCCGCCAGGCCGCAACGTTTGTAGCTGTGGTACGCAGCGGTAAGAACCTGTTTCTGGCTGGTGGTTGCAAGCACCAGGTAATTTTTCGCCTTGATGCCACGCCCGGCCAGGCTTTCCAGCTGCATGCGCAGCGCCGGATCGCTGGCTTGCAGGCCGGCGGTGTCGATCAACACCACGCGCTTGCGCAACAGCGGGTCAAGGGCATTGGCCAGGGACTGGCCCGGGTCGACGTGGGTCACCGGCACATTGAGGATGCGCCCCAGGGTCTTGAGCTGTTCCTGGGCGCCGATACGATAACTGTCCATGCTCACCAGCGCGATACTCGACGCGCCGTACTTGAGCACATACCGGGCGGCCAGCTTGGCCAGGGTGGTGGTCTTGCCCATGCCGGCCGGGCCGACCATGGCGATCACGCCGCCCTCTTCCAGCGGTTCGAGCTCCGGGGTGACGATCATGCGGGCCAAGTGGGCCAGCAACATACGCCACGCCTGGCGGGGCTCTTCGACCTCGGTGGTCAGCGCCAGCAGGTCGCGGGACAGCGGGCCGGACAGGCCGATACGCTGCAAGCGACGCCACAGGTTGGCCTGGTGCGGCTTGCTGCCTTGCAACTGTGTCCAGGCCAACGAACCCAACTGCACTTCGAGCAGTTCACGCAGGCCGTTGAGTTCAGAGCGCATCGAGTCGAACACGCGCTGGTCGACCGCAGCCGCCGGGGCCGGCGCTGCGGGACGTGGCGGTTCAACGAAGGTCGGCTCGACCAGCGGCTCGGCGGCCGTCAGCGGCAGGCCGGCGAACAATTGGCGATTGGTGGTAGCGTCGCTGTCGCCACGCATGCTCAGCTCGGCCTGGGCCGACACAATGCGCGAGGCGGTCTTGCGCAACTCGTCTTCGAGTTCCATGTTCGGCACGCGCGGCGCCAACGCCTGGGGGGTGTAATCCAGGGCAGCCGTCAGCTCGACACCGCCGGCAATGCGACGGTTACCGATAATCGCGGCATCGGCGCCCAGCTCATCACGGACCAGTTTCATGGCCTGACGCATATCGGCGGCGAAAAAACGCTTAACTTGCATAACCCACTACCCTCAGCCGTTGGGCCCTACTGTCGCGACGATAGTCACTTGCTTGTTGTCAGGAATTTCCTGATAAGCCAAAACGTGCAAATTCGGTACTGCCAGGCGTCCGAACCGCGACAACATCGCTCGAACCGGGCCCGCCACCAGCAGAATCACCGGATGGCCCGCCATTTCCTGGCGCTGCGCCGCTTCGATCAACGAACGCTGGAGTTTTTCAGCCATGCTCGGCTCCAGCAGAACGCCCTCTTCCTGGCCTTGTCCGGCCTTCTGGATACTATTGAGCAATATTTGTTCCAACCTGGGCTCCAAGGTGATCACAGGCAGCTCAGACTCAATGCCTACAATGCTTTGCACGATGGCACGGGACAAGCCGACGCGCACGGCGGCCACCAGAGCGGCAGTATCTTGACTCTTGGCGGCATTGTTGGCGATGGCTTCCGCGATGCTGCGAATGTCGCGCACCGGCACTTGCTCGGCGAGCAACGCCTGCAGCACTTTGAGCAACTGCGACAGCGACAGCACCCCCGGCACCAGCTCTTCGGCCAGTTTTGGCGAGGCTTTGGCCAGCAACCCCATCAATTGCTGGACTTCCTCATGGCCGATCAGCTCATGGGAGTGCTTGTACAGAATCTGGTTAAGGTGGGTGGCGACCACCGTGCTGGCGTCCACCACCGTATATCCCAGGGATTGCGCCTGGCTGCGCTGGCTGACTTCGACCCACACCGCATCCAGGCCGAAAGCCGGATCTTTGGCGGTAATGCCATTGAGCGTACCGAACACCTGGCCGGGGTTGATCGCCAGTTCGCGGTCCGGGTAGATCTCGGCTTCGGCCAGGATCACACCCATCAGGGTCAGGCGGTAGGCACTGGGGGCCAGGTCGAGGTTGTCGCGGATGTGTACGGTCGGCATCAGGAAACCCAGGTCCTGGGACAACTTCTTGCGGACCCCCTTGATGCGCGCAAGCAACTGGCCGCCCTGGTTACGGTCCACCAGAGGGATCAGGCGGTAGCCCACTTCCAGGCCGATCATGTCGATCGGGGTCACGTCGTCCCAGCCAAGCTCCTTGGTTTCCTGGGCGCGGGCCGGCGATGGCAACAGTTCCTGCTGACGGGCGATTTCCTGCTGAGCCAGGACCTTCACCTGGTTCTGCTTGCGCCAGAACAGGTAGGCAGCGCCAGCCGCCATGGCCGCCATGCTGAGGAACGACACATGCGGCATACCCGGCACAATGCCCATGATCGCCATAATCGCTGCCGCCACCGCCAGCGCCTTCGGCGAGGCGAACATCTGGCGGCTGATCTGCTTGCCCATGTCTTCGGAACCCGAAGCACGGGTCACCATGATGGCTGCGGCTGTGGATAACAACAGTGATGGCAATTGCGCCACTAAACCGTCACCAATGGTCAACAAGGCGTAGACCTTGCCCGCATCACCGAACGTCATGCCGTGCTGGAAGATACCGACCGCCATGCCGCCGATCAGGTTGATGAACAGAATCAGCAAGCCGGCAATGGCGTCACCGCGCACGAATTTGCTGGCACCGTCCATGGAACCGTAAAACTCGGCTTCCTGGGCGACTTCCGCACGCCGCGCCTTGGCCTGGCCCTGGTCGATCAGACCGGCGTTGAGGTCGGCGTCGATAGCCATCTGTTTGCCAGGCATTGCATCGAGGGTAAACCGCGCGCTCACCTCGGAAATTCGTCCGGCACCCTTGGTCACCACCACGAAGTTGATGATCATCAGGATCGCGAACACGACGATACCGACCACGTAGTTACCGCCGATCACCACCTCACCGAAGGCCTGAATCACCTTACCGGCGGCGGCGTGGCCGTCCTGGCCGTGCAGCATCACCACCCGGGTAGACGCCACGTTCAGTGCCAGGCGCAACAGCGTGGCAACCAGCAGGATGGTGGGGAAAACCGCGAAGTCCAGGGGCCGCAGGGCGTAGACGCACACCAGCAGCACCACGACCGACAGGGCAATGTTGAAAGTGAAGAACACGTCCAGCAAGAACGGCGGCATCGGCAACATCATCATTGCCAGCATCACCAGCAACAACAATGGCACACCCAGATTGCCCCGCGAGAGGTCAGTCAGGGTGCCACGGGCCGTGCTGAGCATTTGAGAGCGATCCACCGGTATTCCTCGTGTCCCTTGAAGCAAAGTTTTGACGCCGGGAGGCGTCCTGCAGGCCGGGTTGCAAGAAGCCTTCCAACTTTTGCTTCAAGGGACAGATCGCCCTCAGCGAGGGCATGTTGCCGGATTTACGCGGGGCGCACGTTTTCCGCCTGAGGGCCTTTTTGCCCCTGGGTTATTTCAAACTCCACTTTTTCACCTTCGCCAACGGTTTTGAATCCTTCACCTCGAATCGCGGAATAGTGGACAAAAACGTCAGCCCCGCCACCCTCCGGAGTGATAAAACCGAAGCCTTTTTCCGCGTTAAACCATTTCACAGTGCCTGTTGCCATCGCCGTTCTCCTGACTTATCACTCAAGAACTCGCGGGATAACCCTGACGCCGACTGCATAAATGCCGTCGGGTCGGTGTATCCCCTGAAACTCCACGTGCTGGCCCACCGCGAGCCGAATGCAGCGCGAACCGATGAGATCCACTTTCACGTCGTCCTCACCTTTCAGGGCAATCAAACCTTTTCCGGAGTGCGGGTCATAAGATTTGACCTTGCCTCTGAGTAGTTTCAAAACCATTCTCCCTGCATCTCGTTTACAGCCTGCGCGCAGTGCTTGAGGCAATAGAACCGCGAGGGGGCTTTGCTGACTACTGTCAAAGTTGACAGGTGGCGGGCATTCACGACGAGTGGTATGAGCCCGCGCTTCCTGTAGGAGCAAGCTTGCTCGCGAAGGACGTCAACGAAGACGCGGGAAAGCTGGAAATACGAGGGGTCTTTGAGTTTTTCGCGAGCAAGCTCGCTCCTACATGATTTGGCGCATTAGCGTGGCTTTCAGGAATCCCGACGCAATTCCGGCGGAATCGGGAGGTCCTTGAGCGGGTCCGGACGCTTGCCCTTGCCCGCTCGGTATTGGCGGATCTGATAGACATACGCCAGCACCTGGGCCACGGCCAGGTACAACCCGGCGGGAATCTCTTGATCGAGATCGGTGGAATAGAAGATCGACCGCGCAAGCGCCGGCGACTCCAGCAGCAGAATGTCGTTGGCCACGGCGATTTCGCGGATTTTCAGGGCCGTGAAGTCGCTGCCCTTGGCCAGCAGCATCGGCGCGCCGCCCTTCTCCGGGTCGTACTTGAGCGCCACGGCGTAGTGAGTCGGGTTGGTGATGACCACGTCGGCATCGGGCACCGCCGCCATCATCTTGCGCTGGGACATTTCGCGTTGCAGTTGGCGGATACGTTGCTTGACCTCGGGTCGCCCTTCCTGGTCCTTGTGCTCGTCGCGCACTTCCTGCTTGGTCATCAGCAGTTTCTTGTGGCTTTCCCACAGCTGGATCGGCGCATCCACCGCCGCAATGATGATCAGCCCGCAGGCCATCCACAGCGCACTCCAGCCCACCACTTGTACGCTGTGGATGATGGCTGACTCCAACGGCTCGTGGGCGATGCGCAGCAAGTCGTCGATATCGGACGACAACACCGTCAGCGCCACGAACAGAATCAGGATGAATTTGGCCAGCGCCTTGAGCAACTCAACCAGTGCCTTGCCGGAAAACATACGCTTGAGCCCCGGCCCCGGGTTCATCCGGCTGAACTTGGGCGCCATGCTGCCGGCGGCAAACAACCAGCCACCCAAGGACACCGGACCGATCAACGCCGCCAGCAGCAGCGTGATCAGCACCGGCTGCACCGCCAGCAGGGCGATCTTGCCCGAGTGCAGCAGGTACAGGCCCATGGCGCCGGGGCTCAGCAACACCTCACGGGGCAAGGCGAAGTTGAGCTTCATCAGCTCCATCAGGTCCAGCGCCAGGCCGCCGCCGTAGATCAACAGGCCACCGGCGCCGGCCAGCATCACGGCGAGTGTATTGAGCTCTTTGGAGCGGGCAATCTCGCCCTTTTCCCGGGATTCCTTCTTACGTTTCTCCGTGGGGTCTTCTGTTTTGTCCTGACCACTCTCGCTCTCGGCCATGGCTCAGCGCGCCCGTGCCAGATCACGTAAAAACTGCAAGGCGTCGGTCGCCAGCGGTTGATACTGATTGAGAATGTCAGCCATGCCGACCCAGAAAATCCCCATGCCCAGCACCAGGGTCAGCGGGAAACCGATCGAGAAGATATTCAACTGCGGCGCCGCACGGGTCATCACCCCAAACGCGATGTTGACCACCAGCAGCGCGGTGATTGCCGGCAGCACCAGCAACAGCGAAGCGCCCAGCACCCAAGTCAGGCGACCGACCAACTCCCAGAAATGGTTGACCACCAACCCCGAACCCACCGGCAAGGTCGTGAAGCTCTCAGTCATGACCTCGAACACCACCAGGTGGCCGTTCATTGACAGGAACAGTAACGTCACCAGCATGGTCAGGAACTGCCCGATCACCGCTGCCGACACGCCGTTGGTGGGGTCGACCATGGACGCGAAGCCCATGCCCATCTGGATCGAGATAATTTGCCCGGCGATCACAAACGCCTGGAAGAACAGGGTCAGCGAAAAGCCCAGCAATGCGCCGATCAGGATCTGCTCGGCAATCAGCAACAACGCGCTGAGGTCCAAGGCATTCACCGGCGGCATCGGCGGCAGCCCGGGGACAATCACCACGGTAATGGCAACGGCGAAATACAGGCGGATACGTCGCGGGACCAAGGTGGTGCCGAACACCGGCATGGTCATCAGCACCGCCGTCACGCGAAACATCGGCAAGATGAAAGACGCCACCCAGGTACTGATCTGGGTGTCGGTCAAAGCCAACACGGATTGCATGGGCAGGTCAGCCGATCAACTGCGGAATACTGCCGTACAACTGCAGGATGTATTCCATGAAAGTGCGCACCAGCCACGGGCCGGCGACAATCAGGGTGACCAGCATCACCAGCAGGCGCGGCAGGAAGCTCAAGGTCTGTTCGTTGATCTGGGTCGCGGCCTGGAACATCGCCACCAGCAGGCCGACCAGCAGGCTCGGCACCACCAGCACGGCGACCATCATGGTGGTCAGCCACAGCGCTTCACGGAACAGGTCGACCGCAACTTCTGGAGTCATCGCGCTATACCCCTCCGAAACTGCCGGCCAAGGTGCCGATAATCAGCGCCCAGCCGTCCACCAGCACAAACAGCATGATCTTGAACGGCAACGAGATGATCAGCGGCGACAACATCATCATCCCCATGGCCATCAACACACTCGCTACCACCAGGTCGATGATCAGGAACGGGATGAAGATCATGAAGCCGATCTGGAACGCGGTCTTCAATTCGGACGTGACGAACGCCGGCACCAGGATGGTCAACGGGGCCTGATCCGGGGTGGCGATGTCGGTACGCTTGGACAAACGCATGAACAGCTCAAGGTCGCTGGAGCGCGTCTGCGAGAGCATGAAGTCCTTGATCGGCCCCTGGGCCTTGTCGATCGCGTCCTGGGCGGTGAGCTTTTCCGCCAGGTACGGTTGCAGGGCTTGCTGGTTCACCTTGTCGAACACCGGCGCCATGATGAACAGCGTCAGGAACAAGGCCATGCCGGTGAGGATCTGGTTCGACGGCGTCTGCTGCAGGCCCAGGGCCTGGCGCAGGATCGAGAAGACAATGATGATCCGCGTGAAGCTGGTCATCAGCATGACAAACGCCGGGATAAAACTCAGCGCGGTCATGATCAGCAGGATCTGCAGGCTGACCGAATACTCCTGCGCCCCGGCGGCATTGGTGCCCAGCGTGATTGCCGGGATCGACAACGGGTCGGCGGCCCACGCCAATGGCGCAGCCAGCAACAGCATGAGCGTCAATAAAACGCGCATTACTTCTTATCCTTCTGATCCTTGCCCAGCAACTCCATCAGGCGCTGGGCGAATTCTGGCGTGGCGGCCTCGGTCTTGGCCGCTTCCACCGGCGTCTTGAGCACATGCAGCGGGGTGATGCGACCCGGTGTGATACCCAGCAGAATCTGCTCATCGCCGACCTGCACCAGCACCAGGCGATCACGCGGGCCAAGGGCTCGCGAGCCGATCATCTCGATGACCTGACCATTGCCCGGGCCGATGCGCTGCACGCGGCGCATCAACCAGGCCAGCACAAAAATCAAGCCGACCACCAGCAACAACCCCAGCACCAGCTGGGTCAACTGGCCGCCGATGCCACTGCTGACCACGGGGGCCGCCGCCACTTGCGCGACCGGCTCCGTCGCCAGGGCGCTCAATGGCAGCGCCAGTAACAGTCCCGCCATCGAAGACTTCATATCAGCGCAACTTCTTGATGCGTTCGCTCGGGCTGATCACGTCGGTCAGGCGAATACCGAACTTCTCGTTGACCACCACCACTTCGCCGTGGGCAATCAATGTCCCGTTGACCAGCACGTCCAGCGGCTCACCGGCCAGGCGGTCGAGCTCGATCACCGAACCCTGGTTGAGTTGCAGCAGGTTGCGGATGTTGATTTCGGTACTGCCCACTTCCATGGAAATCGACACCGGGATGTCGAGGATCACGTCCAGGTTCGGCCCGTCGAGGCTCACCGGGTTGTTGTTTTTCGGCATGCTGCCGAATTCTTCCATGGGCAGGCGAGTGCCGGCGGATGAGCTGGCGGCGTCGGCGGCCAGCAGCGCGTCGATATCGTCCTGGCCTACATCGCCGGTCTCTTCCAGGGCTGCCGCCCATTCGTCAGCCAGAGCCTGGTCTTCGGCGGAAGTGTTTTCGTGTTCGGTAGCCATTACATGTCCTCGGCGAAGCAAACATTCATCAATAAATTAGGGCGGGTCAGCGGCGGTTGATCGGTTCGATCACTTGCAACGCCAGGTTGCCCTTGTGGGAACCGAGCTTGACCTTGAACGATGGCACACCATTGGCCCGCATGATCATTTCTTCGGGCAAATCCACCGGAATGACGTCCCCCGGCTGCATGTGCAAAATGTCGCGCAGACGCAACTGGCGACGGGCGACGGTGGCGTTCAGCGGCACGTCGACATCCAGCAGGTCTTCGCGCAGGGCCTTGACCCAACGCTCGTCCTGGTCGTCCAGGTCGGACTGGAAACCGGCGTCGAGCATTTCACGCACCGGCTCGATCATCGAATACGGCATGGTCACGTGCAGGTCGCCGCCACCGCCATCGAGTTCGATGTGGAAAGTGGAGACCACAATGGCCTCGCTGGGGCCGACGATGTTGGCCATGGCCGGGTTCACTTCCGAGTTGATGTACTCGAAATTGACTTCCATGATCGCCTGCCAGGCTTCCTTCAAGTCGATAAAGGCTTGCTCCAGCACCATGCGCACCACACGCAATTCAGTCGGGGTGAATTCACGGCCTTCGATCTTGGCGTGACGGCCGTCGCCACCGAAGAAGTTATCCACCAGCTTGAACACCAATTTAGCGTCAAGGATGAACAACGCGGTGCCGCGCAACGGC
The DNA here is from genome assembly GCF_050312585.1 of Pseudomonas sp. R19M. NCBI lineage: Bacteria > Pseudomonadati > Pseudomonadota > Gammaproteobacteria > Pseudomonadales > Pseudomonadaceae > Pseudomonas > Pseudomonas sp. R19M. Next base: position 29,443 of record NZ_JBNPJV010000076.1, on the reverse strand, counting down.
TTGATCTTGACCAGATTGAGGCTGGTGGGCACGTACAGCGAGTGCACGTACTCGCCGAACTTCATCACCTGCACGCCGCCCACCGCCACATCCGCCGAGCGGCGCAGCATGTTGAACATGCTGATACGAGTGTAGCGGGCAAAACGCTCATTGATCATTTCCAGGGTCGGCATGCGTCCACGGACGATGCGATCCTGGCTGGTCAGGTCGTAGCTTTTGATGCTGCCGGGCTCGGCAGCCATGTCGGTCTGTACCAGACCATCGTCGACGCCATGCAACAGCGCATCGATTTCATCCTGGGACAGCAGGTCTTGCACGGCCATGTCGTGATCCTACTGCAATACGAAGTTAGTGAAGAGCGCCTGCTCGACCACGACTTTGCCGAGCTCTTTCTGGGCCACTTCCTGCACACTGGCAGTGACCTTCTGACGCAGCATTTCCTGGCCCACAGGGGTGGCCAGGGTGTCGAAGCTCTGCCCGGAGAACAGCATCACCAGGTTGTTGCGGATCACCGGCATATGCACCTTGAGGGCGTCCAGATCTGCCTGGTTACGCGCCAGCAAGGTGATGCTCACCTGCAGGTAGCGTTGATGACCGTTCTGATTGAAGTTGGCGACAAAGGCCGGAAGCATCGGCTCGAAGATTGCCGGTTGCTTGACGTTAGTGGCGGTTTCGGCGGCGGGGGCCGGTTTGCTGGCACTGCTGTGCATGATGTACCACGTGCCGCCAACAGAGGCGCCAATGGCCAGGAGCAGGCCCAGCACAATCACCAGGATCAGCTTGAGCTTGCCTTTGCCTGCGGGTGGAGTTGCTGCGTCGTCGCTCTTCGCCATGCCAATAATCCGTCACTATTCGGGGATTCATAGATCTACGGAAAGGCAAGAGCAAGTGTTATGCCAGAGTTGTCTGCCATGCAGGCCCAGCACATCAAAGTGGGAGCAAGCCCCTCCCACAGTTGGTTACGAATCAGGCGTAGTAATCAACCGCGCTGGACCCGATCACGCTGGAAATGACGGGCGCCGCTGTTTCAGCCACGTCGATGTGCCCACTACTCTCGCCGCTGTCCCCGCGCCTGCCACTGCCACTCAAGCCGGCCTGGGCCTGAGCCTGAGCTTGTTGCTGCTGCTCCTGGCCACGGGACTGGTCGGAAACGTTGACGTCCACCTGCCCCATGCCCTGCTGGGCAAACATCTCCCGCAAACGTCCAGACTGGCTTTCCAGGGCCTCGCGCACCACGGCATGGCCGCTCATGAACTGGACCTGAGCCTGTTGGTCCGGCGTCATGTTGACCTTGATATCCAGGCGCCCCAGCTCTGCCGGCTGCAATTGGATCTCGGCCGACTTGAGGCCGGCGCTGGACAGGTACATCACGCGATTGACCACTTCTTCGGTCCAGCCGCTCTGGTGCATGGCCAGCGGCGCATTGGCCACCGGCGGCAAGGCGTTAGCCGTTTTCGGCGTGGCGGCCTGGGTCAGCGCGGCCAGGCGGTTGGCGAAGTCATCGACGCGGGTATCACTGCTGGCCTCTTTCAAATCCTTGAGGCCACTGTCGATCAGCCCGCTGAAGGCTTTGTCACCGCCATCGGTGCTGTCCTTGGTGGCCTGTTGATCGACCATTGTCGCCAGGCCGGCCGCGAAACTCTGCGCAGCGGTCGGTTGGTCCTGGGTCGGCGCCGATGGGGTTTTCTGCGGCGCCTGGCTGCTGGCCGACACGTGCCCGCCCTGCTCCATTGCCAAACGCACGGTCGGCATCGAGTCCAGTGGGTCGGCCGACGGATCGAACGCCGGCTGCGGGGTGTCATCCGTCGCCGCGACGGGTGCGGCAACCACCGGCTGGGCCTTGTCATCCTTGGCCGCGGCAGCAGGGGCCGGGGTTTCCACAGGAACAGGCACAGCTACCACCGGTGTGACGGCGGCAATCACCGCCGGGTCGACCACGGGGTCAACGGGAGGTTGCTGGACCAGGGACGGGTCGGTGGGCTTGGCGTCGTCACTGCCGGCGCTGTCATCGGACTTGGCCGGCGGGTTGGCAGGCAAGGGATTGCCGCTATCGGCAACCGCTGGCTTGCTGGCGGCAGGCTTGTCGTTGCTATCCACCGACGAGGCGCTGCTAACCGAAGGCTTGTCACGGGTGGATTGGGTCGGGGTGTCGCCGCTCTTCACCGACGGCTTCGAACCTTGGCTGGCGAACACTTGAGCAAAGCCAGGGCCCTTGTCCTGCGGGGCCGCAGCAGCTGCCACAGGTGTAGCGGCGGGCGCTTGAGGCTTGGCTGCGGGGGCAGCCTGGAGGAGCGAGTTGGGGGCGACTGGCATAGGTAAAGGTCTCCACTGCACAGGGGTCGGGGATGCTGTGCCAGGAGGTAGAGCAAGAGTCGGGCCAGGTTTGTGTCTGTGCCTGCGCAGGACGTCGACTTACGCTTCTTTAACAGCTAAAGCCCAAACCGCTGCTTCTCCGACTCATACATAGGCCGAACCAGAGCAAACTCACGGTCAATCTGATCCACCAGCGCCCCCAGGTCCGCCGTCGCCCCAACCGACTCCACTTCCAGCCGCTGGCACAGCTGCGCCAACCGTACCGCCCCGAGGTTGCCGCTGCTGCCCTTGAAACTATGGGCGATTCGCCCCAGCGCCTTGGCGTCATCGCGCGCCTTGCGCAGGGCTTCGACGCGCTTCTGCGAGTCGTCAAGGAAGGTGTCGAGCAACTTGGGGTACTCGCTCTCCATGACGTCCTGCAAACCCGACAGCACTTCAGGGTCCAGATGAATCTCAGCCACTTGCTCGCTCCTTGATCAAGAATCGGCGGATTATGCCAGAGCCTTCCAGCAAAACTCCACGCAGACACTGCGCCCGCCGTCCGTCCAGCGTACATCGCTGCTCAGCTGGCGCACCAGGCTCAAGCCTCGACCAGACAGACGGTCCAAATCCAGGGGCCGCTTCAGCACCTGATCCACGTCGAAGCCTGGGCCACTGTCTTCGACGCGCAGGATCAGCTTGCCGCCCGTGGCGGTCGGCATCACTTGCATATGTACCCGCACATGACCGCTGTCCAGTTGCGCCAGGCGCTCATTGCGCTGACGGTAGTAGTCGGCGAATCCCTGGGCGTCGCGCTTGAGCTGCGAGTCCAGGCCCAGCACGCCGTGCTCCAACGCGTTGGAATACAGCTCGGCCATCACGCTGTAGAGCGCCCCGCTCTGCTCACGCAGCCCCTGAATCTCCAGCAGCAGCTGCAACAGGTAAGGCAAGGGGTTGTAGCATTTGAGGGTCTGGGCGCGAAATTCGAAGCTCACCGACCAATCCAGGGGGCATGGCTGATTGCTGTCGGCGTATATGGGCTCGGCCGCACGCAACGGCTGGCCGGGCTGCAAGGTGATTTCCACCATGCTGACATCATCGCGCGCTTCACCACGAAAGGCCGCCAGGGCCTGTTCAATCTCTTCGAACAGGCGGTCGGGCTCGCGGTTGGCGGCGAATACCTGCTGCAGGCGCTCCGCGCCGAACAGTTGGTCGTTGGCGTCGGCAGTATCCAATACGCCATCGGAGAGCAAAAACACCCGGTCGCCGAGGGCCATGGGCAAGACCTCAATGCGGTCATCGAACGTCTCCACCGACAGCACACCCAACGGCAAGTGCCGCGACATCAACGGCGTGCACCTGCCCGTCGCGACCTCATGCACATAACCTTCCGGCATGCCGCCATTCCACACCTCGACCACGCGCCGCTGTGCGCTCAGGCACAACAGGGTGGCGCAGCAGAACATGTCCACCGGCAGGATGCGTTTGAGCTTGGCATTCATCTCCCGCAGGATCTGCACCAGCTCGTAACCCTTGGCAGTCATGCCGTAGAACACTTCCGCCAGGGGCATGGCACCCACGGCGGCAGGCAGGCCATGCCCGGTGAAATCGCCGAGCAGCACGTGCATGTCGCCAGACGGTGTGTACGCCGCCAGCAACAGGTCGCCATTGAACAGTGCATAGGGTGATTGCAGGTAGCGAATGTTCGGCGCGGCGTTGATGCATCCCGAATGGGCGACCTTGTCGAACACCGCCTTGGCCACCCGCTGCTCTTGCAGCAGGTACTCATGATGCCGGGCGATCTGATCGCGCTGCTGAAGGACCGTGGCCTGCAGGCGCCGCAAACGGTCCATGGCATTGATCTTGGCGGCCAGGATCAGTGGGTTGTAGGGTTTGGGCAGAAAATCATCCCCGCCGGCATCCAGGCACTCGGCCAGGTCGGCGCTTTCGCTGAGGGACGTAAGAAAGATCACGGGGACCAGCGCTTCCCCCGCCAATTGCTTGATCCACCGCGCAGCCAGGAAACCGTCCATCACCGGCATCATCGCGTCCATCAACACCAGTTGAGGTCGCTCACGCGCAAACACCTCAACGGCTTCCTCGCCATTGGCTGCGGTGAGCACGTGATGCCCCTGGCGCCGCAAGATAGTCGCCAGCAGCAGCCGGTCGGTATCGCTGTCCTCGGCGATCAGGACAGTCAGCGGCTCGGACATCGGGGCCAGGACTCTCAATTGATGTCGAACAGCTTGTCGAAGTTAGAGATGGCGAGGATCTTTCGCACGTCGGGACTGCAGTTGATCAGCGTGACCTGCGAGTCGTCACCGCCTGCGTGGTCACGCAACAACAGCAGCATGCCCAAGGCCGAGCTGTCCAGGTAGGTGGCTTCTTTCAGATCGACGGTGTAGGCGTCGGGGACCTTGTAGAAACGCTCGTAAGCCTCACGAAAATGCTGGTGGCTGCCGAAGTCGAATCGGCCCTTGATTGCGATCGTCAACTGCTTCCCATCCAGGGATACTTCTGATGTCACCGACATACGACTGCTTCCTTGTCATTGGCCATGTGTAACAAGGTTTAGCAGGCGAACCCGATCTCGGCAAATGCAGGAGCAGCCCCACACCTAATACTGCGACTGACGGGGCAGACGTTGTGACAGCTCATCCAGCAACTTTTGCTCGCGCTTGTCCTCAATCGCCCGTGCTTCGTCGATATAGCGCTGCACCAGCTTGCGCAGGCCCTCGACCCGGGCAAACGCCTGCTGCCAGCTTTCGCGGGCCTTCTCAAGGTTGTTCTGGTGCCAGGCCAGGCTTTGGCGCTGCTGGGCGACCGCCGTCTCCAGCTGATTGAGAAAGCCCTGATAGCCCATCAACCACTGGCCGGACACCCCCTGGCTGCCGCGCTCGATCCACTGTTGCTGGTATTCGCCGCGAAAGCGCTCCAGGTCGCCCAGCTTGCTTTCCGCCAGGCGGACCTGACCTTGAAAATAGCCCAGGCGCTGGGCGGCGGTCTTTTCGGCCTTTTCGGCCATGTCCACCACCGGCGCCAGGCGTGAAGAGCGGGTGCTGGCCATGGCTTAGCCGCCTGGCGCCGGGGCGAAGATCGAGCCGAGGTGCGCTTCGCTTTCACCCATGCTGATTTTGTCGTTGAGCCCCTGGCGCAGGTAGGTCACCAACTGCGGTTGCAGGGCGATCGCCAGGTCGGTCTCGCGATCCCCGCCGGCCACATAGGCGCCGACGCTGATCAGGTCGCGGCTCTGTTGATAGCGCGACCACAACTGCTTGAAATGCTGCGCGCGGGCCATGTGCTCCGGCGTGACCACCGCCGGCATCACCCGGCTGATCGAGGCTTCGATGTCGATGGCCGGGTAGTGCCCCTCCTCCGCCAGGCGCCGCGACAGCACGATGTGGCCGTCGAGCACACCTCGCGCCGAGTCGGCGATCGGGTCCTGCTGGTCATCGCCTTCGGACAACACGGTATAGAACGCGGTGATCGAACCACCGCCCGCCTCGGCGTTACCGGCACGCTCGACCAGCTTGGGCAGCTTGGCGAACACCGACGGCGGATAACCCTTGGTGGCTGGCGGCTCGCCGATGGCCAGGGCGATTTCCCGCTGGGCCTGGGCGAAACGAGTGAGCGAATCCATCAGCAACAGGACGTTCTTGCCCTTGTCGCGAAAATACTCGGCGATGCGCGTGCAATACATGGCGGCACGCAGACGCATCAAGGGCGCGTCATCCGCTGGAGACGCCACGACCACCGAGCGCTTGAGGCCCTCTTCACCCAGGCTGTGCTCGATGAACTCCTTCACCTCGCGGCCCCGCTCGCCGATCAACCCGACCACGATAATGTCGGCCTCGGTAAAGCGCGTCATCATGCCCAGCAAGACCGATTTACCCACCCCCGTACCGGCGAACAGGCCCAGACGCTGGCCGCGGCCGACCGTCAATAAACCGTTGATGCTGCGAATGCCCACGTCCAGCGGCACGCTGATGGGGTTGCGATTGAGCGGGTTGATGGTGGGGCCATCCATCGGCACCCAGTCTTCGGCCTTCATGCCGCCCTTGCCGTCCAGGGCGCGTCCGGCGCCGTCGAGCACGCGCCCCAGCATGCCCATACCCATCGGCAGGCGCCCGGTGTCAGCCAGCGGCACCACGCGGGCGCCCGGGGCAATGCCCGCCAGGCTGCCGACCGGCATCAGGAAAATCTTGCTGCCGGAGAACCCCATGACTTCCGCTTCGACTTGCACCGGGTGGTAGCTGTCGTCGTTGATCACCATGCAGCGGCTGCCCATGGCGGCGCGCAGGCCCTCGGCTTCGAGGGTCAGGCCCACCATGCGCAACAGGCGCCCTTCGAGGATCGGCTGGCCGGGCAACTCGGTGGCCTCGGCGTAGCTGCCCAGGCGCTTGGCGAAGCTGGTGCGATCAAGGCGCATCAGGGGCGTCCAGGTCTACGCTCAGGTCAGGTTCGGCCGGATGCAGGGCCTGCTCATGGAGTTGATCGAAGAGCTTGGCCATGATCTGGGTGATACGGGTTTCCACCGTCGCGTCGATGCGGCTGTGCTCAGTCTCGACCCGGCAACCGCCAGGCTGCAACGTCGCGTCTTCAACGATGCGCCAGGTTTCTTCATGGCGCTCGCGCAAGGCTTTGACCTGCTCGAAATCCTGCGGGTTGATGTACAGCCGTACATTGCCGACGCCCAACGGCAGCAGCTTGAGGGCTTCGCGCATCACGCTTTCGATATGGCTGGAGTCGAGCACCAGTTCGCGCTGGATCACTTGGCGGGTCATGTGCTCCACCAGGCGGACCATGGCTTTTTCAAGCTGGGAATCCTGCTCGGCGATCGGGTCGAACAGGCTGCTCATCAAACGCTCAAGGCTGGCGAGCTGGACGCTCAGCGCCGCCTCGGCTTCCTGGCGGACTTTGAGGGTGGTACTGCGAAAACCGTCTTTTTCCCCCGCCGCGAAGCCCTCGTTGTAGGCTTCCTGGCGGATGGCCTCCAACTCTTCGAGCGTCAGTGGCTGGACTTCCTCCAGCGGCACTTCTTCCATTTGCACGGGGGGCTCTTCGACCGGCTCAGGCTCGGGTTCCGGTACATGCGGATCGAAACTGGGCAACGACCAGATATCGAACCCGCCGACGTCCCGCGCGCGAATCAGATCGCTGGGCGCCTCATCTTTGCTCGACATGGGACGCGCCTTAGATCATTTCTTCGCCGCCCTTCCCGCCGAGAACGATTTCTCCGGCTTCGGCCATACGGCGGGCAATGGTGAGGACTTCCTTCTGGGCGGTTTCCACGTCGCTGACGCGTACCGGGCCTTTGGCTTCCAGGTCGTCGCGCAACAGTTCGGACGCACGCTTGGACATGTTCTTGAAGATCTTCTCCTTGACGTTGTCGTCGGAGCCCTTGAGCGCCAGCACCAGGACGTCCGAGGACACTTCGCGCAGCAACGCCTGGATGCCACGGTCGTCGACATCGGAGAGGTTGTTGAACACGAACATGAGGTCTTCGATCTGGCCGGACAGGGTGTCGTCGATCTCGCGGATCGAGTCCATCAACTGGCCTTCCATCGAGCTGTCGAGGAAGTTCATGATGTCGGCCGCACGCTTGATACCGCCCAAGGTGGTGCGCGAGGCGTTGGAGTTGCCCGAGAACTGCTTCTCCAGAATCGTGTTGAGTTCTTTCAATGCCGCCGGCTGCACGGTGTTCAGCGACGACACACGCAGGATGATGTCCAGGCGCACTTTATGGTCGAAGTGGCCGAGGACTTCACCAGCCTGGTCCGGGTCGAGGTAAGCCACGACGATCGCCTGGATCTGCGGGTGTTCGTAGCGGATCACGTCGGCAACGGCACGCGGCTCCATCCATTTCAGGCTGTCGAGGCCGCTGGTGTTGCCGCCGAGCAGGATGCGGTCGATCAGGCCGTTGGCCTTGTCTTCGCCCAGCGCCGAGGTCAGCATCTTGCGGATGTAGCTGTCGGAGCCGACGCCCAGGCTGGTCTGGTCGCCGACGATCTCGACGAACTCGCTCATCACCTGCTCGACTTGCTCGCGGTGCACGTTACGCATCTGCGCCATGGCCACGCCGACGCGCTGAACCTCTTTGGGCCCCATGTGGCGCAGCACTTGGGCGGCGTCGGTTTCACCCAGGGACAGCAGCAATACCGCCGCCTTGTCGACCCGGGTGAGCTTGGCAACAGCGGCTCGATTATCACTCATCTGCGTTGATCCACTCTTTCACGACCTGGGCCACACGACCCGGATCTTCTGCCACCAGACTTTTGATTGCGTTCAACTGAGCGTCATAGCCTTCGCTCGGGCTTGGCAACAGGATGCTTTGCGGGCCGCCCAGGCTGACGCGGTCGTTGGCCAGTTCGCCATCCAGGCCGCCCATACCACCCAACTCGACGTCGCTGCCACCGAAGGCCGCCAGTTGTTTCTTGCCGTTGCCGGTAATGTTGTTGAGCACCGGACGCAGCACGCCAAACACCAGCACCAGGATGAACAACACGCCCAGCACTTGCTTGACGATGTCCCAGAACCACGGCTGAGTATAGAACGCAGGATCGGCGATCACCTCTCCCCGTTCGGCGGAGAACGGCATATTGATCACGCTGACGCTGTCACCGCGGCTGGCGTCGAAACCGACAGCGTCCTGCACCAGGCGGGTAAAGCGCGCCAATTCGTCGGCGCTCCAGGGCGCGCGGGTCACCGCGCCGTCAGCCGGGTTGACCTTGACCTGGTCATCGACCACCACCGACACCGACAGGCGGTTGATTTTGCCCTGTTGCTGCTTGGTGTGGCTGATGGAACGGTCGAGCTCGAAGTTCTTGGTGGACTGGTTACGCTTGTCCGCCGGGTACGGGGCGAGCATCGGCTGGCCGGTGGCCGGGTCCATGATCTGCTGACCATTGGCGTCCAGCAGCGGCTGGCCAGGCTGAATCGCGCCGGCAGTCGCGGCAGCGCCACCGGTGGTTTGCGGTGCCGACGCCGGGGCCGGAGGCTGGTTGCTCAAGGCGCCCGGTACCCCTTGCGGGCCATTGCTGGCGGTGCGTTGTTCGCTGGTGGACTGCTCGCTACGCAGGGCGGGCTGGTCGGGGTTGAACTGTTCGGAGGTCGACTCGACGGCACTGAAGTCCACATCGGCGGATACTTCAGCCTTGTAGCGGTCATTGCCCAGCACCGGTTGCAGGATATTGTGCACACGCTGGGTGAGCATGCTTTCCATGCGGCGGCTGTAGTCGAACTGCTTGCCGGCCTGGGTCAACGCCGAGTTCTCGGCCTGGTCGGACAGCAGGTTGCCCTTCTGGTCCACCACGGTAATTTGCGACTTGCTCAATTCTGGAACGCTGGTGGCCACCAGATTGATGATCGCCAGGACCTGACCCGGCTCCAGGGAGCGACCGGCAAACAGCTCGACCAGTACCGAGGCGCTTGGCTTGCGTTCGTCACGCACGAACACCGAGCTTTTTGGGATCGCCAGGTGCACGCGGGCACCCTTGACGTTGTTCAGGCTGGAGATGGTACGCGCCAGCTCGCCTTCCAGGCCGCGACGGTAGCGAGTGGCTTCCATGAACTGGCTGGTGCCCAGGCCCTGGTCCTTGTCGAGGATCTCAAAACCGATGTTGGCGTCGGACGGCGTCACGCCGGCGGCAGCCAGCTTCATGCGCGCGCGGGCGACGTCGTCGGCCTTGACCAGCAAGGCGCCGGAGTTGGGTTCCACGGTGTAGGCGATGTCGGCGGCGGCGAGGGTTTCCATGATCTGCTTGGAATCCATGCCCGCCAGGCTGCCGTAAAGCGGCCGGTAATCGGGTTGCTGCGACCACAACACCACGGCAAAACCAATCGCCACGCTGGCTGCCAGGCCGACCAACAGGCCCACCTGACGCAACATGGTCATTTCGGAAAGGTTTTCCAGGAACGACAGGCCAAACAGCGGCGGCTTGCCGTCTGCCTTGGCGGGTGCGTTGTCCACGACTGCTTCTGCCATGACTTAAATCTCGTCCTTAAACCGGCATCTGCATGATGTCTTGATAAGCTTGAACCAGCTTGTTACGCACTTGGGTCAAGGCCTGGAAGGAAACACTGGCCTTTTGCGAGGCGACCATCACATCGGTGAGGTCCACGCCGCTTTTACCGATTTCAAAGGCGGTGGCCAACTGGTTCGACGCTTGCTGGGTATCACTGACTTTGTTGATTGCCTGACCGAGCATGTCGGCAAAACTGCTTTGGCCCAATTCCGGCGCGGGCGCGACGGATTTCGGTTGAGCCATGGCATCCATTTGCATGGAGCGCATATCCAACATCAACCGATTGAACTCAATACCCTGGCTCATGACCTTCTCTCTCTGACGACCCGCAATTTTTTGACACTACGCAGCGGTTACTACAGGTGGTAGCAACAAGGGTGCCAGATCCGTGGCGACTCGTAAGAAAAGGCGACAAGCCATGTCAGCCCAAGTATTTGTCAGGTAGCGAAAAGATACGCTTCCACATCCATACCGGCGTCACGCATCTGTGCCAGCTTGTAGCGCAAGGTGCGCGGGCTGATGCCCAAGCGCTCGGCGGCCTCTTTGCGACGGCCACGCTCGGTACGCAAGGTGTCGATGATCATCTGGAATTCGCGGCGCCGCAGATCATCCCCCAGGGCACCGCCGGTTTCGGCTTCAGCGACCACCGGCGCGAGCGCCAGGGTGGGCAACGGTGCCGCCGCACTGCCCATGGCCAGGCAGAAGTCTTGCGGCTGGATCAGCCCGCCCTGCTGCAAAATCAGCGCACGCTGGATCGCGTTGTCCAACTCCCGCACATTACCGGGCCATGGATAGCCGATCAGGCAAGCCTGGGCTTCAGCCGACAGCCGCGCCTGGGCATGCTTCATTTTTTTGACGTGGTTGTTCAGCAGGCGCTCGGCCAGCGGGATGATATCGGCCGGACGCTCACGCAACGGGCGCCAGGCCAGCGGAAAGACCGAGAGCCGATAGAACAAGTCTTCCCGGAACCGCCCCGCCGCCACTTCGCCCGCCAGGTCGCGGTTGGTCGTGGCCACCACGCGGATATCCAGCTGGATCGGCTTGCGCGCACCGACCCGCTCCACCTCACGCTCCTGCAACACCCGCAGCAGCTTGGCTTGCAGGCCCAGAGGCATTTCGGAAATCTCGTCGAGCAAAATAGTGCCGCCATCGGCCTGTTCGAACTTGCCGGCCTGGGCCGCGATGGCGCCGGTGAACGAGCCCTTTTCATGACCGAACAGGGTGGCTTCGAGCATGTTGTCGGGGATGGCCGCGCAGTTGATCGCAATAAAGGGTTGCTTGGCACGACTGGACTGCTGGTGGATATAACGCGCCAACACCTCCTTGCCGGTGCCGGACTCGCCGGAAATCAACACGGTGGAGTCGCTGCGCGCCACCCGTGCGGCCAGCTCCAGCAATTGAGCACTGGCCGGTTCAAAGGCAATCGGGCCTTCGCTTTCGACGGCAGGCATCACCCCCAGGGCATGCCGGGCAACCAGTTCCATCAAGGCTTTGGGCTCGAAGGGCTTGACCAGGTAATCAGCCGCGCCCTGACGCATGGCGTCCACCGCGCGCTCCACCGCGCCATGAGCGGTCATCAGCAATACCGGCAACTGCGGCTGACGCGCGCGCAGCAGGCCGAGCAACTGATGACCGTCCATGCCCGGCATGTTGACGTCGCTGACCACCAGGCTGAAAGCCTCTTGCTCGACCGCCTCCAAGGCTTCCTCGGCAGAACCGACCGCCCGGTAGTCATGGCCCGCCAACAGCAGCGTGTCAGCCAATGCTTCACGCAGGGCGCGATCGTCTTCCACCAATAAAACCTTGATAGCCATAGCTTCGTTACTCCGCACTTGCCGGGCTGGTAAACAGCGGCAAGGTCATCAATGCACAGGTGCCACGCCCCAATCGGGAGTGCAGGTGCAATTCTCCCTGATGGGCACGTGCCACCGCCTTGACTACGGTCAGGCCGAGGCCGGTACCGTTGGTCTTGGTGGTAAAAAACGGTTCGCCCATCCGTTGCAGCACCACAGGGTCGATGCCGCTGCCGCTGTCGCTGATGCACAACCGCAGGTTTTGCTCGCGACGGTAGAGATGCACCTTGAGCCGCGCATCCGCGCCGCTGGCCTGGATGGCGTTTTCAATCAGGTTGAGCAAGGCACCCACCAAGGTGTCGCGATTGCACAGCAATTCGCCGAGATGGCTATCGCACTGCCAGCGCACATTGACGTCCTGGATATGGGTGGCGGCCGCCGATTGCAGCGATTGCATCAGCTCTGCCGGCGTGACGCGGTCGGTCAGCGGCAATTCGCCACGGGCAAACACCAGCATGTCGCGCACTTGATGCTCCAACTCGTGCAGGCGCTCCTTGAGGCGCCCGGCAAATCGCTGGTGGGTGGCGGCCGGCAACTGCTCATCAGTCAAATGACTGGCGTAGATCAGCGCCGCCGACAAGGGCGTGCGGATCTGATGCGCCAAAGAAGCGACCATCCTGCCCAATGACGACAAGCGTTCATGACGGGCCAACTGGTCTTGCAGGTGACGGGTTTCCGTCAGGTCGTTGAGCAGCACCAACTGTCCGGGCTCGGCGTCCAGGGAGCGGGTGGCAATGGACAGGCGGCGCCCGTCTTTCAGGGAAATTTCGTGGCCGTCATCTTCACGCGGGGCAAAGCAGCGGGTGATGACTTCTCGCCACAACTCGCCTTCCAGCGGCAGGCCGAGCATGTCGCAGGCGGCCGGGTTGGCTTCGCGCACACGCCCTTGGTCGTCGATGACGATCACGCCACCGGGCAACAGGTCGAGGAGGTTTTGCAGACGGTTGGCCAGGCGCTCTTTTTCCGCCAGCTCTTCCATGCGTTGCGCGCTGACTACCGCCAGTTCGCCCTTAAGCTCGGAAACCCGGGCTTCCAGCAGGCTGTAGGAGTCGGTCAGTTGGCTGGACATCTGGCTGAACAGAGAAAACGCCTGCTCCAGGCCCTGCCGGCTCTGCTGCTCTACAGATGGGGCGCCCCCCGCAAGTTCGGGGGACGAAGATAATTGGGCGGCGTGGGGCATCATGCTCTCTCGCTGGCTGACCGTCAGTTAAACGGAACGTTGCGAGGGCTGTAGCAATACCCGTGCCGAAAAAAAACTACTGGAATTTCAGTAGTTTAAAAAACAGGCGTCAATCATCCGCCTGTTCGTCACCTTCTTTGCGACTCATACCGTACTTGCGCATCTTCTCCACCAGGGTGGTACGACGAATGCGCAGGCGCTCGGCGGCCCGCGCGACGATGCCATTGGCGTCGTCCAGGGCTTGCTGGATCAAGCCTTGCTCGAGGTTACCGAGGTAATCCTTCAGGTCCAGACCTTCCGGCGGCAGCATGGCTGTGGCGCCGAAGTCCGGGGTATGGCCATTGATGGCCACGCGCTCTTCCATGTCGCTGCGCAGGCTGTCCACCAACTGCTCGTCTTCGTCGTCGACGTAGCGGAATTTTTTCGGCAACTCGACCACGCCGATCACACCGTAGGGGTGCATGATCGCCATGCGCTCGACCAGGTTGGCCAGTTCACGCACGTTGCCCGGCCAGCCGTGGCGGCACAGGGACATGATCGCAGCAGAGTTGAAGCGAATCGAACCGCGCTTTTCGTGCTCCATGCGCGAGATCAGCTCGTTCATCAGCAACGGGATATCCTCGACGCGCTCACGCAGCGGGGCCATCTCGATCGGGAAAACATTGAGGCGGTAGTACAGGTCTTCGCGGAAGCTGCCCACCTCGATCATGCTTTCGAGGTTCTTGTGGGTGGCCGCGATGATGCGTACATCGACGCTCTGGGTCTTGTTGCTGCCCACGCGCTCGAAGGTGCGCTCCTGCAACACGCGCAGCAATTTGACCTGCATCGGCAGCGGCATATCGCCGATTTCGTCAAGGAACAGAGTGCCGCCATTGGCCAGTTCGAAACGCCCGGCACGGCTGGTGATTGCGCCGGTGAAAGCGCCCTTCTCGTGGCCGAACAATTCGCTTTCAAGCAGCTCCGCCGGGATCGCCCCGCAGTTGACCGGCACGAAGGGCCCGTCGCGGCGCTTGGAATGGTAGTGCAGGTTGCGTGCGACCACTTCCTTGCCGGTGCCGGACTCACCGAGGATCAGCACGCTGGCGTCGGTGTCTGCCACTTGCTGCATCATCTGGCGCACGTGCTGGATCGCACGGCTGGTGCCCACGAGGCTGCGGAACAGGTTGGGTTCGCGGTGACGGCCACGCTCACGGGCTTGGTCGTACATCTCGCGATAGACCTGGGCGCGGTGCAGGGAATCGAGCAATTTGCTGTAGCTGGGCGGCATTTCCAGGTTGGAAAGCACACGGCGGCGCTGGTCTTCCGGCAGGTCCATGGAAGAAATATCGCCCATCAGCAACACGGGAAGGAACTCATCCCAGGTTGACAGTGTCTTTAACAAGCCCAAAACAGCGCCAGGAGCGTTTACCGTCCCGATCAGCACACAAATGACTTCACGGCTCGACGACAGCGAGCTGACCACCTGCTGCCAATCATGGCTGCCGCAGGGCAAATTTTCTTCACCAAGAAAATTTAAAATCACCGCTAAATCGCGGCGACGGACGCTATCGTCATCAATCAGCAGAATTTTGGTTTCACGCCACATGCAATAGCAACTTCCCTAGTAAAACTTCCTGCCCCAAAGTGAGGGCAATCTAGACGGCTGTAAGACTTCTTACCCTATAGACGTCTGAAATCTGAAAACAGCACTAGTTAAGTCAAAAATGCTGGCACAGTCAAATATATGACGCACCGTTCGGACCAACAGAGCCCGTTCAGCCGAACAGATGGTAAACCTTCGACGCACTTTCCGCTCGATTGATCTGCGACATCTCTTCGAAAATCGCCTGGCGTTCGCCAGTCGTCACCTCAAGCAACTGCTGATAAACCGCCAGCAGGCTTTCCAGCTTTTCCCGCAAGGCATCTTCGTCAACCGGCACATTGTTGAGCGCCTCATCGATTACCGCACGGCAACCCAGATCCAGCTCACCAATGGCATCCCAGTTGCGCTCAGCCAGGGCATCGACCAAAGCGTCGCGGGTCTCGTCAATCCGTTGCAGGGCGTGGCTCATGACATCATCCTCAGGCCCAAGGGCCTACAGTGTTGCAATACCGTCCCAGCCTTCCTTGAGCGTAATCATCAGGCCGGCTACTTCGTCGATCATGGCGACATCGCTCTTGCTGTTGGCTTCCAGCAGGCGCGTAGTCATATAGGCGTACAGATTATCAAGTTGCTGCAACGCGGCCGGATCGTCGGTTTTCTCCGGGTTCAGGCCGTCACGCAAACCGATCAGAATGTCGATCGCCTTGCCCAACAGCAGGCCTTTTTGCGCGATATCACCACGAGCCATGGCGCCTTTGGCCTGAGCCATGCGATCCAACGCGCCTTCCATCAGCATCTGCACCAAGCGATGCGGGCTGGCTTCGGAGATTTGGGCATGGGAATTGACCTTCTGGTATTGGCGAAGGGCTCTCATGGGATTCATGTTTCTACCTCGTGACAGGCAACAGCTAAAAAGAATGGGCTCTGATTATTATGTCGACGGCGTCGCAAAAAACTTTAAGCCGACGGTCTGGCGAAGGGCACGCCCGAACAAGGTAATCACCTTGCCGGGCGACCTCAGTGAGGATCAACTGGTCTTCGGATTATTCAGTGCGTTAAGTGTGGTCATGACGCTGGAGCGCTGGCTGGTAAGCTGAGCGACCAGGTTGTTCATGGTGGTGTACTTGGCCGTCAGGCTCGTCTTCAACGCAGCCATACGCGCCGTCAAAGTATCCTGCTGGGTTTGCAGATCCTTGATGTTGCTCGACAGCGTCGACGAACGCGTAGCCAGAACCCCGGTACCACTCAGCGCATAGCTGTCGGTCGCGGACTTCATGCGCGCAAGCAAACCCGTGTCACCGTTGAAGATACCGCCGATGTCGGTAGGATTGGTCAGCACTGCGGCATTGAAGATCTTGTCATCGATACTCAGCTTGCCGGTTTTCTGATCCGTATTCACACCGAACTGGGCCAGGGATTTCAACGCCCCTGTCCCGCCCATTGCGTTCAACTGAGTACGGATGGCCGACTGCAAAGTGCGCATGGTGGCATCGCCCGTCAAGGCAGAAGGCGTTGTGGAACCATCGGCATTCGTGGTGACGGCGGTCTCGGTGTTGATCGCAGTCATCAACGCGTTGTAGGTGTCGACAAACCCTTTGACCGAACTCTTGAGGGTATCGTTGCTTCTTGCGACGGTAATGGTCGAAGCCACACGCTGGGGATTCGGATCTCCAGCAGTCGCGCCCGTCACCAGCGGTGACACGGCTGTCAACTTGATGCTGACACCACTGATCGCATCGGTCAGGGTATTACTCTTTGACTCCTGAGCCGTACCGTCAATGGTGTACTTCGCGTTCTGTGGAGCGCTACCGACGACCGACGTACCGGCTTCCAGTCCAGAGCTGCCCCCCACTGTAATATCAGTACCGACGCCAGTATTGGTCGACGTGAGCACCATACGAGAGCCGGTGGAGTCAGTCAGGATGTTGGCACTCAAGCCCGAACTGCTCAGCTGTGCGTTGATCGAGTCCCGCACCTGCTGCAAGGTGGCGCCCGGTGGCACGCTGACAGCGTAGTTCTGGCCCGACTGCGAAATCGTCAGCGACGTGGCTGTGGTGCCTTTATTGACGACTGTGTTCGCACCGCCAGCATAAGTCTGGGTCGCAATCTTCGAGGCCGTCGCCAATTGGTTGACCACCAACTGATAACTACCCGCAGAGGCACCAGCACCCAAGGTGACGCTGGAAACAGTGGCATCCGATGTGGTTGCCGTCAGGCCGCCGATACTGGCGTCCTTGGCCATGTTGTCCATGGCTCCACGAAAAGCGTCGAGCGCCGCTTGAATTTTGCCGATCGAGGACAACTGGGCAGTCGACGTCTGCGTCTGCTTGTTGATCTGCGACTGCTTGGGTGCCTGTTCCGCGTTCACCAATGCCGTCACGATAGCTTGGGTATCGATGTTCGTAACTGGGCCGCTAACCGATATATCACCCATGACTGTTCTCCTGATACGGGGGCTGGCGCTTTCTTGACGGACGACGCCTCAAGCAACGACAGCAACAAAATTCATGCCAGCTCAGACTTTCGCGTCAAACAGCACGCTACTGGCGTCGTGAAGGCTTTGCGCGAGCTTCAATGCGGCTTCCGAAGGAATCTGTCGGATCACTTCACCGCTGTCGGTCGCAATGACTTTGACCACCACTTGATGGGTAGAGTCGTCGATTGAAAATTCCAGGTTGCGCTGGGCATCCTGAACAAATTTGCGAATATCCGCCACCGCCTGTTTAAGGTCGGACGGTTTCGAGTCCTGCTGGGTTTCGACCGCGGCAACCGCAGGCTTGACCTTGGTTGTCTGCGAGTCGTTGCTCACAGGGGCAGGCGCGCTCTGCGGCGGCGCCGCAGGATAAGACAGGTTTAACTTGACGCTCATGTCCATGTCCAGTCACCTCATCACGCAAAAGACAAAAGGGCACGTAAACGCGCCCTTCCGTCAGTCATCTACCCATGGCTATTACTGAAGCAGCTTCAGTACAGCGGAAGGCAGTTGGTTGGCCTGGGACAGGATCGCAGTGGAAGCCTGTTGCAGGGTTTGTTGCTTGGTCAGCTGAGCGGTTTCAGCAGCGTAGTCAACGTCCTGGATCTGACCGCGAGCGGCAGTGGAGTTGTCGGCGATGCTGGTCAGGTTGGCCACGGTGTTGTCGAAACGGTTTTGTACAGCACCGAGACCTGCACGCTGGGAGTCGATGTCGGAGATCGCCTGGGTGATCACGTCAATCGCGTTTTGCGCGTTGGTAGAGGTGGTTACGTCAGTGTTGTTGACGGTGGTTTTCGTCGAGTTCGCAGCAGTACCCGCAGCGTTGAACAAGCCAGTAGTACCAGCACCGTTCAGCGAGTAGCTGGTGGACGAGTTCAGCGAAACCTGGCCAGTTGCGATGATCGCGGTAGCGGCCAAGGCAGTAGCAGTACCGAATGCGCCGTTACCGCCTTTGGTAGCAACCGAGATACCTGCAGCACCGCCGTCGCCAGCGTTGAAGGTCAGGTTCTCACCGGTGTCGGACTTGACCGACAGGGCGTTGGTCGACGAATCGTAGTTAACGCTGATGCCCAGCTTGGCAGCGTTGGACTTCAGTTGGTCAGCCAGGTCGGAAGTGCTGGTCACGCCAGTGAACTGAACTGCGGTACCGCTGCCCACTTGCAGAGTGAAGTTGGCGTTCGGAGGAGTAGCAGCAGCAATGGTAGCCGCGTTCACAGTGAACTGGGCTTCAGTGCTGGCGGTAGCGCTCAGGCCGCCGACAGCGCCGTTCATTTGAGCAGCGATCTGCTTAGCGGAAGCACCGGCAGCAATGGTCACGTTAGCAGTCTGGCCACCACCGGTAACGGTGATAGCACCACCAGCGACGCCGGTTGCGGATGGCGTCAGGGCCTGGGTTTTCAACTGTTGCGAACCGATGTTGTTGGCCGCTACGTTACCGATGGTCATGTCGATGGTCTGGTTGGCGTTAGCGCCGACCTGGAACGAAGTAGTACCGAAAGAACCGTCCAGCAGGTTCTTGCCACCGAAGGTGGTGGTGGTAGCAATACGGGTCAATTCAGCAGTCAGAGCTGCGTATTGAGCCTGGTTCGACTTGCGGTCTTCAGCGCTTGGCGAGCCGTTGGCGGATTGCAGAGCCAGGGTACGCATGCTTTGCAGGATGTTGGTGGACTGCTGCATCGCGCCTTCAGCGGTCTGGGCAATCGAGCTACCGTCGTTGGCGTTTTTGATCGCAACGCCCAGGCCGTTGATCTGGCTGGTCAGACGGTTGGAGATCTGCAGGCCGGCCGCATCGTCTTTGGCACTGTTGATACGCAGGCCGGAGGACAGGCGCTGCATGGAAGTTTGCAGAGCGTTGGACGCGTTGTTCAGGTTTTTCTGAACGTTCAGCGATGCAAGGTTGGTGTTTACTGTTAATGCCATGACGAAATCCTCGTGGGTGGTGTACTGCGGCTTCCGGCCCTGGCAACCGCCGGGTGTGCCTAGAGAACCTTCGTAATAGTTATCGTCGTGAAGTCAGGTTGCTTGAGGACTTTTTTGATTTTTTTTACTAGCACGATGCCACCCCTTGCAATTCAAGCATTTACGCTAGCCCAATCGCCAGCAATTACCAGGTTTTCTGGCGTCAAATAAAAAACGCCCAGGCTTTTTTCAAGCCTGGGCGTTTTTGTGTGCGGTGCTATCAGGGCATCACGAACGATAGAGAATCGCCGAACCCCACGACAACCCCACTCCAAAGCCGCTGATGGCGACACGCTTCCAGCTGCCGTCCAGCATGTGCTTTTCCAGCAACAGCGGAATACTCGACGACACGGTGTTACCGGTCTCGACCATGTCCTTGATGAACTTCTCAACCGGTGCATCTTCGAAACGCCGGGCCACCGCGTCGACAATCGCCGCACTGCCCTGGTGAATACAGAAGGCATCGATTTCGTCAGCTGCAAGCTTCGACTCGTCGAGCAACTCGTGCAAATGCGCCGGCACCTTGAGCAAGGCAAAGTTGAACACCTGGCGACCATTCATGAAGAACACGCCGTCGCTGACCTTCAGGTGTGGCGCACCGGAGCCATCGGTGCCGAACTTCGACTTGCCCAGTAACCACGGTGCATCCTCGCCCATCCAGGTGGCGGTGGCAGCATCGCCAAAGAGCATGGTGGTGTTGCGGTCTTCCGGGTCGACGATCTTCGAATACGGGTCGGCGGTGATCAGCAGGCCGTTTTTCAGGCCAGTGGCTTCCATGAAGCCCTTCATCGCATAGATACCGTAGACGTAGCCGGAGCAGCCCAGGGAGATATCGAACGCGGCCACATGGGTCGGCAGGCCCAATTTGTCCTGGACGATGGCGGCCGTGTGCGGCAAGCCTTCCTCGTCGCCGTTCTGGGTCACGACGATCAGCGCGTCGATGGATTCGCGCTTCAACTGCGGGTTGTTGGCAAACAGAGCGTTGACCGCCTCGACGCACAGGTCGGAGGTTTCCTGCGCAGCATCCTTGCGTGGCAGGAACGCCGAACCGATCTTGCCAATGATGAAATCTTCATCCTTGGCGAATTTGGCGCCCTGGGCGTAGTTATCCACCCCGTCTGCCGGCACGTAACTGGCGATGCTTTTTATGCCAATCATTGTGGCTTCCCAATACTAAATAGCTGGAGAACACCCCTGGGACTGCGCCCGGAGTGCTGACAATAAAGGGGAAAACCCCGTAAAAAACTCGCTGAAAGCCGCCCCGCAAGGACCCTGTGACGACTTATCCTTTTCACACGATACAGTGAAGATGCGCTTAATGACTCACAGGTCACTCAATTTTGTTCGCTTTGTGCAAAACCGCGCAACGTTCCTGACACCCGAAACGAAAACGGCCCACCCTGTTGCCAGGGTGGGCCGCTGGTCTGGACGCCGATTACATGCGGCTGAACAGGCTTAACTGGGAGATTTTCACGAAGGCCAGCTGCGAGGCCTGCAACATGGTCTGCTGCAAGGTCAGGTCAATGGCCGCCTGCCCCATGTCCACGTTGGCCAGCGACGACATGGTGGTGGTGTTGGCCAGGCCCAGGCTGGTGTTTTCCTGGCTCTGGATATCCAGGGCATTGTTACGCGCACCGATGGAGCCACGTACCTGGTCGATCTGCGCGGTCGCATTCGCCAGGTTGGCGATGCTGGTATTGACCACGTCCTTGAGCTGATTCATCGACACCTGGCTGCCATCCGACGGCGTTTCCAGGGCCTTGCGTAACTGGCCCAGGGTATCCAAGGCATTCATGTTCTTGTTACTGGTAGCGCCGACCGAAAACTGGTCGCCGGCACCCGGCGTGCCACTGATGCCGAAGGTCACCCCGGCCGTGGTGACCGAAGTGGCACCGGCGGCGATGGTGCCACTGGCAATCGCCTTGCTGTCAGTGCTGTAAGGCTGGGCGAACACCTGGTAATCGGTACCACTGGTGAACTTGATCACCGCACCCGAGTTGGGAAAGGTGCTGGCATACGCCGCCTGGTCCGTCACACTGCCGCCGGTCAGCTGCGCCGTGGACGGGTTGCTGGCCGTGCGCGAGACACTGAACGTATCCGGCTTGCTTTCCAGGGTGAACACCTTGCCGGCCACCAGCGCATCCGAAGCGGCACCGGGCGCGACACTCGCCCCCAGGTTCAGCGAGATGTCGAACTTGACCCCACGCAGGTTGACGCTGGAAGCGCCCTCCTTGGTCGCGTCAAACGTGCCGTTACCGGGGATCTCGGACGTCACGTCGTTACCGTCCTTGTCGGTCACGCTGTATTGGGTGCTGCTGGCGAAGGTCAGCTTATACGGCTGGCCGTCGGCAAAGCTCTTGATGTAATTGGTGCTGGAGGTGACCAGGCCCGCCGAAATCGCCACCTTGCCGTCATTGACCGCCGGCGGCAACAACGTGGTCTGGGTACGACCGGTGTTGGACGAACTTTCGAGCAGTGCCTTGCCGGTATCGCCCATGGCGATCGACAGGTTGCTCGATACCTGCAGGCTCAGCGGCGTCTCATCACCCTGGTAGGTGTAGGTGCCGTCGTTGTTGCGCGTATAGGGCGGCGTGTCGGTCTTGGACCCGGAGAACATGTAGTTGCCACTGGAGTCCTTGCTGTTGAGCAGGCCCAGCACGTGGTCTTCAAGCGCGCCGACCTTGCTGGCCAGCGCCTTGCGGTCGTCATCGCTGAGGCGCTGGTTACCGGCCTGCAGCGCCAGCTCACTGGCCGACTGCAACGCAAGGTTGATGCTCTGCAGTACCGTTTCTTCGTTACCGAGCGAGTTCTGCAAGGTGGTGATGTTGCCGTTGAACTGGCCCAGCATGTCCTTTTGCTGCTGCAACATCAGCAATTGGGCGGCCGCCACCGGATCATCCGAGGCAGTTTGCACGCGAATACCGGAACTGGCCTGGTCCTGAGCCTTCACCACGCCCGAATAGTTATCCTGGTACTTGCTGGAGCTGGTGTCGAAATACTGCTGTGTAGAGATACGCATCGTTCCAGACTCCTTTAAAGGGCGTTGATCAGCGTGCTGAAGGTTTCTTGCGCGGCCTTGATGATCTGCGACGACGCGGTGTAGTACTGCTGGAACTTGATCATGTCGCCCGCCTCCTCGTCCAGGTTGACCTGGGACACCGAGTTGCTGGCCGCCTTGTTCGCCGCCAGCAAGGCGCCGGTGGCGGTGGTGTCGGTGTTGGCCTGGGCGGCCTTGGAGCCCACCTGGGACACCAGCCGGCTATTGGCGCTGACCAGGCTCACGCCCGCGTTGCCATCCACCGCACCCACCGTCGCCTTGGTCTGCAAACCCAACAACTGCTGGGCGTTGCGACCATCGGAGGTGGCGCCGCTGTTGAAAGAAAAGGTCGTGCTGTCGCCATTGGCCGGCGTGCCGGCCACCGTGGTATCGAAGTTGAAGCTCTTGCCCGGAATCAGCGCCCCAGTGGCATCGCGCATGGGCACATTGATGCTGATCTTGTTGCCCTGGCCCGGGATGATGCTGCCGGTGCCGATCGGGTTGCCTTGTGCATCGCTGACGGTATATGGCTGGGTACCGTCCGCCGCCGGCTTGCCGAAGACCATCTTCACCGGCATCGAGTTTTCGATCCCGGTGCGCAATTGCGCGGTCGCGGCACCACCGTTGATATCAATGGGCACGGTCAAGGTAGGCGGTGTGAACGTGCCGGCGCCAGTGTTGGTCTTGCTGGCATTACCAGCCAAGGGTGCCGCAAATGCGAGCTTGTTCGGATCCTTGAGTTGGACGCCGATATTACTGGCACCCGTGGCCGTCGGGCTGACTTTGAAACTGTCACCGGCCGCTACGGGACCGGCGCCGTTCAACGCCAGGGTAAAACCATCAATCACCGGCGGCGGCGTGGTCGTGGTGTCGAAAGAGCCCATCGCCTTGCCGTCCGAACGCACCACGTTGTACAGGTTGCCGCTGGTGAAGGTGACCTTGTAGTCGAAGGTCGACAGCTTGCTGGTGTCGGTAATCGTCACATTCAGATTGCCGGAGCCTGCACTGTTACCCGCAGCCGCCTGGCTGCGCTGGGCAATGGTGGCCGCAGTGTTGATATCACTGAACAGCGAGGAGCCGAAATCACTGTTCAGGTCCAGGCCCTGCCCCAACTGGGTGTTGACGCTGTCGGCGGTAGCAATGGCGATGCGCCCCAAATCGTTGATGGCCGGCATCAGCACATCACCGCGATAGCGCAACAGGCCACCAATGCTGCCGCCGGAAATCACCGAACCGATGTCCATCGGCGTATCGCCCATGTTGAGCTGGATGGTGTACTGGCTGTTATCGGTCTTGCTCGGTACCGCTGAAATGGTATTGGCAATATTGCCCTCCACCAGCGACTGCCCAGTGCCGGTGGTGATACTGAACTGGCCGTTCTTCTCGGTGGCAGTGACGCCAATCAGCTCATTGAGCGAACGCACCGCCTCGTTACGCGCATCCAGCAGGTTGGCCGGTGCGCTGGTCGATGATCCCTGGGCGGTTGTGATCTGGTTGTTGAGCGAGGCGATCGACGACGTCAGCTTGTTGACCTGATCACTCAGCGTACCCAGTTGGCTGTTGATGCCTTCTTTCTGCTGGGTCAACTGTGTGGAAATCGAGTTGAAGCGGTTGCTCAAGGTCTGCGCGCTGGTCACCAGCAGTTGCCGCGCGGAAACATCGCTCGGCGTGGCGGCGGCGGTTTGCAGGGATGAAAAGAATGCACTGAGCGCGGCGGACATACCCGTGGATTTGTCCGACAGGGTTTTGTCGATCGCCGCGGCCTGGCCCGCGTACGCGGTGGCATCGCTGTTGAGCGCGGTACTGCTCTGGTAGGCGGCCCCCAGAAAATCGTTATAAATGCGGCGCACGTCCGCCAGGGTCGTACCGCTGCCGATGAACACCCCACCGTACTGGTTGTTGGCGCTGGCGTTCTGGGTGGTCTGCTGGCGCGAGTATCCCGGAGTATTGACGTTGGCAATGTTGTTACTCAGGACCGACAACGATCCTTGAGAGGCGTTAAGCCCTGACATCCCGATACTGAGCAAACTCATGATTCAGACCTTATAAATGTGTGGTCGCGCCCGCGGCAGCGTAATTCTGGTAACTGTTCATCGTTTTAGCGATCTGCGAAATCTTGCTGGCGTAGTCCGGGTCGGTTGCATATCCGGCTTTTTGCAACTCGCGTACAAACCGCTCCGGGTTGTCGGCTGATTTCACAACTTCTTTATAGCGATCATTGCTTTGCAGCAATGTCACGAGGTCATGGAAGCTGTCCTGATAGGAGTTATAGGAACGGAACTGCGCCGTTTCCTTGACCATCGCGCCATTGCGAAACTCGCTGGTGATCGCGCGTGCCTGGCCACCCTGCCAACTCTGGCCGGCCTTGATACCGAACAGGTTATGGCTGCTGCTGCCGTCTTCGGCGCGCATCACCGATTTACCCCAACCGGTTTCCAGGGCGGCCTGCGCCACCAGGTACTTCGGATCGATACCGATACGCGCCGCCGCCGCCTTGGCCATCGGCAACATGGTGGCGACGAACTCATCCTGCGAACTGAAGGCTTTCTTTGCCGGTGCCAATGGCGGCTGGGCGATGGCACGGCCATACACCTGCATGCGCCCGCTCGGTACGGCGAAGCTGCGGGCGGCACTGTTGACCACGTTGTCATCGGCAGCGCTGTTGCGCAGCGGCGCAGTCTTGGCGACGGCTGCGACCTCCGTACTCGGCACGATGCCCGCCAGCAAGCGATCGGTCAGCTTGCTCGGCAAGGCAATACGGCGCTGGTTCATCAGCTCCATATCATTGGCGTGGCCATTGCTGCCTTCCGGCACCGCCACACGGTAAGCCCACAAAGGACGCTGGCCGTTGGAACGACCCAATGGGCCGTCCGCTTGCGTACCCGCGGCAATTTCAGTCGGCACATCGACCTTCTTGACCGGCGCATCCGCTGCCGGGCCTTGCAAGGTCGCCGCCTGGGCGTCCACCGGTTTGTTCTTCTGCATCTGGCGCATGAGCACGTCGGCCAGGCCGATACCGCCCCCTTCGCGCGACAGCGAGACCGCCAGTTGCTGGTCGTACATTTCCTGATACTGCTTGGCCGCCGGGGTGTTCATCGGGTTGTCCTTGCCCAGGGCGTCGGTGGCCGAGCGCATGGACTTGAGCATCTCGTTCAAGAACAGCGACTCGAACTCCTGCGCCACTTTGCGCATGTTGCCGTCGCTGTTCTTATCGCCCACCTTGAGCTGGTTAAGCCGGTTCAGGTCGGAGTAAGCCCCCGAGTCCGCCGTGCTGCTGATCCCACTCTTGCGCATATCCATGGCCATGGCCTCAGATCACGATCAGGTCGGCTTGCAAGGCGCCGGCCTGTTTCAGAGCTTCAAGGATTGCCATCAAGTCGCCGGGCGCTGCGCCCACCTGGTTCACCGCACGGACAATCTCGTCCAGGGTGGTGCCGGGGCCGAACTTGAACATCGGCTTGGCTTCTTGCTGAGCATTGACCCGAGAACGGGGCACCACCGCCGTCTGGCCATTGGACAATGGCCCAGGCTGGCTGACGATCGGGTCTTCGGTGATGGTCACGGTCAGGCTGCCATGGGTCACCGCCGCCGGCGACACCTTGACGTTCTGACCGATCACGATGGTGCCGGTACGCGAGTTGATGATGACTTTGGCCACCGCCTGGCCCGGGTCGACTTCCAGGTTTTCCAGGATCGACAGGTAATCCACGCGCTGGCTCGGGTCCAGCGGCGCGGTCACACGGATCGAACCACCGTCGATGGCCTGGGCCACGCCAGGGCCGAGCATGTCGTTGATCTTGTCGACCACGCGCTTGGCCGTGGTGAAGTCGGAGCGGTTGAGGTTCAGGGTCAGGCTGTTACCCTGGTTGAAGCCGCTCGGCACGGTACGTTCCACCGTGGCGCCGCCAGGGATGCGCCCGGCCGACGGCACGTTGACGGTGATCTTGGAGCCGTCGCGGCCCTCGGCGTCAAAGCCGCCCACCACCAGGTTGCCCTGGGCGATGGCGTAGACGTTGCCATCGATACCCTTGAGCGGCGTCATCAGCAAAGTGCCGCCGCGCAGGCTTTTCGAGTTACCGATGGACGATACGGTAATGTCGACCACCTGCCCCGGCTTGGAAAACGCCGGCAGGTCGGCGCTGATGGACACCGCCGCCACGTTCTTCAATTGCACGTTGCCCGAGCCCGGCGGCACCTTGATGCCGAACTGCGAGAGCATGTTGTTGAAGGTTTGCAGGGTGAACGGCGTCTGGGTGGTCTGGTCACCCGTGCCATTAAGCCCGACCACCAGGCCGTAACCGATCAACTGGTTGGAGCGCACGCCGGAGATACTGGCGATGTCTTTCAGGCGCTCGGCCTGGGCGACTGCGCTCAGGGACAGCAACAGTGCTGCCGCCATCAGCTGTTTGAGTTTCACAATGACCACCTAGAAAGGGAACAGCGGGCTAAGGAAGAAACGGTCGAACCAGCCCGGCTGACTCGCATCGGCAAACGAACCCGTGCCCGAGTAGGTAATGCGCGCATCGGCAATCCGCGTCGACGACACGGTGTTGTCGGTGGAAATATCATCGGCCCGCACCATGCCCGCAATACGCACCAGCTCGTCACCGGTGTTGAGGGTCATCCATTTCTCGCCGCGTATGGCGATGATGCCGTTGGGCAATACGTCGGCCACGGTCACAGTGATCGAACCGGTCAAGCTGTTGCCCTGCCCCGCCGCACTCTTGCCGTTGGTGGCGCGGTCACCGGAATAACCGGCGTTCAGGCTCAGGTCACCGCTGCCCAGTGGGTTGTTGGTATTGGGCACACCCCCGAACAACGAGGTCAGGCCGATGCTGGTCTTGCTGGTCTTGCCGACCTGCGAGTTGGCGTTCTTGCTGGCCTGGGTCTTCTCGTTCAGGGTGATGGTGATGATGTCCCCCACCCGGAATGCCTTGCGGTCGCTGTACAGGTTCTGTTCAAAACCGGCCTGGTAGATCGAGCCATTGTTGGCCGCCGCCGGCAACGGTGTACGAGGCAACACCGGCGCGTAGTACGGGTCATTGGGTTTCGGCGTCGGGGCGACACAGCCCGCGAGCACGGCGATCCCACTCAATGCCAGAACAGAAACATAGCGATTCATGACCCTTACCTCACGGTGTTGCAGGCGCCCTCAAGAGCGCCCCATAGACTTGATTACAGATTCTGCGTGACGAACGAGAGCATCTGGTCGGCAGTGGAAATCACCTTGGAGTTCATCTCGTAGGCGCGCTGGGTGGTGATCATGTTGACCATCTCCTCAACCGTGCTGACGTTGGAGGTTTCCAGAGTGCTTTGCAGGGTGGTACCAAAACCGTTCAGGCCCGGGGTGCCGATTTGCGGCGCGCCGCTGGAAGCGGTTTCCAGGAACAGGTTGTTACCCATGGCTTGCAAGCCGGCGGGGTTGATGAAGTCCGCGGTTTGCAGGTTGCCGATCACTTGCGACGCCGGGTTACCGGCCACGGTGATGGACACGGTGCCGTCATTGCCCACGGTGAAGGTCTTGGCGTTGGCGGGAACCACCACGGCCGGCTCCAGCGCGAAACCGTTGGCGGTGACGATCTGGCCGTTGGAATCGAGGTGGAACGTACCATCACGGGTGTACGACGTAGTGCCGTCCGGCTGCAGGATCTGGAAGAACCCACGGCCATTGATGGCCATATCCAGTGGCTGACCGGTTTGTTGCAGGTTACCGGCATTGAAGTTCTTCTGGGTGCCGACGATCTGCACACCGGTACCCAATTGCAGGCCCGACGGCAGCTCGCTGTCCTGGGTCGATTGAGCACCTGGCTGGCGCTTGATCTGGTAGAGCAAGTCCTGGAACTCGGCGCGATCACGCTTGAAACCCGTGGTCGACACGTTGGCCAGGTTGTTGGAAATGGTGGTCAGGTTGGTGTCCTGGGCAGACAGGCCTGTTTTGGCAACCCATAGAGCCGGAAGCATGTTGTTCTCCTTCGTGCGCCTGTTTGTTGGCGCCGCGTTGCAAAATTAGTCGTCAGTCGTCGCCGGCTTCAGCTCATCGATAGAACGCGAGTCATGGCCTGGTCGTCTTCCTTGGCGCTGTTCATCATCTTGATGTGCAGCTCGAATTGTTTGGAAAGCGCCAGCACCGAGGTCATCTCTTCCACCGCATTGACGTTGCTCGCCTGCAGGAAACCCGAGGTCAGCCTGACGTTCGCGTCAGCCTGGGCCGGCTTGCCGTCCTTGGTGTGGATGGTGCCATCGAGGGCCTTGGTCATGTTCTTGAGGTCGGGCTGAACCATCTTGATACGGTCTACTTCCGCCATCACCCGTGGGCCTTCGCCCATGGCGCGGATACTGATGGTGCCATCGGCGCCCACTTCGATTTTCTGTTGGGGCGGCACGGCAATCGGGCCACCGTTGCCCATGATCGGCATACCGTTGCCGGCCCGCAGCACGCCCAGCGCATCCACATTCATGCTGGCGCTGCGCACGTAGGCTTCGCCGCCATCCGGGGTTTGCACGGCCATCCAGCCGTCGCCGCTGACGGCCACATCCAGGTCGCGGCCGGTTTCGATCATGGCGCCCGGGGAAAAGTCGGTGGCAGGCCGCTCGGTCATCGCAAATGCCCGTGCGGGAAAGCTGTCACCGAACACCGGCATCGAACGCGCCTGCTCCAGGTCACGTTGGAAACCATTGGTGGAAATGTTCGCCAGGTTGTTGGCATGGGCCTTCTGCGCCAGTGCATTCTGGCTGGCGCCGGTCATTGCCACATAAAGGTACTTGTCCACGCTCTTTCCTCTTTCTGACGGACGCTTGCCGCCCACCGCTGTACTGACGAGGCTTAAGCAATTTGCGAACCAACTTTTAAAAAGAACCTGAAGTCCAGGCGGGGCGGGGGTTTTCGGGGGTGTCTTTAAAATTCAGGATCAGGGAGTAGTCGGAAAAACGGCGGACTTATGCCGCCTGCGGCAAGCGCCGGTCTTATCGGCGATAGAGATCAAATGTGGGAGCGGGCTTGCTCGCGAATGCGGAGTGTCAGTTAGCACATGTGTAACTGGTCC
>NZ_JBNPJV010000105.1:0-97942 GCF_050312585.1 Pseudomonas sp. R19M | reverse complement strand
GACTGACACTGCGCTATCGGGAGCAAGCCCCCTCCCACATCTCCCGCACCTGAATTGATGTATAGCTTTGATAATCGCGACATCCCCCGCTACAAAACCAACACGCTTTTCACTTGCCGATCCGTATAATGCGGGCCTCTTTCGGTTGTAAGAATCACGACATAAGCTTGTAGCCCAACTTAACCGTAGCCCCCCGCACTGGCCTGCTGAGCCGGGCCATTCACACAGGTGCCTTTCATGGATTTCAACCCGCTCGACCTTATCCTGCATCTCGACGTGTACCTCGACATGCTGGTGAAAAACTACGGTGTGTGGATCTACGCCATTTTGTTCCTGGTTATTTTTTGTGAAACCGGCCTGGTGGTCATGCCCTTCCTGCCAGGTGATTCGCTGCTGTTCATCGCCGGCGCCGTCGCCGCAGGTGGCGGCATGGACCCGGTGTTGCTGGCCGGCCTGTTGATGTTGGCGGCGATCCTGGGGGACAGCACCAACTATGTGATCGGACGAACGGCGGGAGAACGCTTGTTCAGTAACCCGAACTCGAAGATCTTCCGCCGCGACTACCTGCAAAAGACCCACGATTTCTACGACAAGCACGGCGGCAAAACCGTGACCCTGGCGCGTTTCCTGCCGATCCTGCGCACCTTTGCACCGTTCGTCGCCGGTATCGCCAAGATGCCTTACCCGCGCTTCTTCGGGTTCAGCGTGTTCGGCACCGTAATCTGGGTCGGTGGCCTGGTGACCTTGGGTTACTTCTTCGGCAACGTGCCCTTTATCAAGAAAAACCTGTCGTTGCTGGTGGTGTTCATCATTCTGCTGTCGCTGGTGCCGATGATCATCGGCGTGATCCGCAGCCGCTTCGGCAACGCTTCCTCCGAAGCCAAGCCCTGATCACCGATGTGGTCCCTCAGCGCCTGGCGTCGCCGGCGCCTGCTGGCCAAGCACCCGATTGCCGATGACACCTGGCAGCGGGTGCGCCACCACCTGACCTTCCTCGACGGCATCAGCGCCGAGCAAGACCAGTGGCTGCGCGAAGCCTGCGTGGTGTTCCTCGCCGAAAAGCACCTCACCGCCCTGCCCGGCGTCGAACTGCATCAGGAACAACGCCTGCTGCTCGCCGCCCAGGCGCAACTGCCCTTGATGAACCTGGGAGACCTGGACTGGTACCAGGGCTTCCATGAAATCGTGCTATACCCCGATGACTTCCTGAGCCCGCAGCGCCATCGCGATGCCAGCGGCGTCGAGCATGAATGGGACGGCGAACACAGCGGCGAGGCCTGGCAACAAGGCCCGGTGATCCTCGCCTGGCCCGGCGTCCTGGCCAGCGGCAATTGGGAAGGCTACAACCTGGTGATCCACGAACTGGCGCACAAACTCGACATGCTCAACGGCGACGCCAACGGCCTGCCGCCGCTGCATCACGACATGCGCGTGCAGGAATGGGCCAGCGTGATGCAAAGCGCGTTTGATGACCTCAATCGCCAGCTGGACGCCAACCCGGACGCCGAAACCGAGATCGACCCCTACGCCGCCGAAAACCCGGCGGAGTTCTTCGCCGTCACCAGCGAATATTTCTTCAGTGCCCCGGATTTACTGGTCAGCCATTATCCGCAGGTATACGCGCAACTCAGCCGTTTTTACCGCCAGGACCCTCTGGAACGCCTGGTCCGGCTACAAGCCCATGACCCGCGCTACTCGCCGCACGGCGAATGAGCTTACGACGTCTGGCGCATGGCATCAGCGTCAGAATATGCCTATAATCGCCGCCACTTTTAGGCCAATCCGGCCAAGTTTCTTGGCCAATTAACGGGGGCAACGCCCAATGAGCTACAGCAAGATTCCGGCTGGCAAAGACCTGCCGAACGACATCTACGTCGCCATCGAGATTCCGGCCAACCACGCGCCGATCAAATACGAAATCGACAAAGACAGCGACTGCCTGTTCGTTGACCGTTTCATGGCCACCCCAATGTTCTACCCGGCCAACTACGGTTTCATCCCCAACACCCTGGCTGACGACGGTGACCCCCTCGACGTGCTGGTGGTAACCCCTTACCCGGTGACCCCAGGCTCGGTTATCCGTGCACGCCCGGTCGGCATCCTGAACATGACCGACGATGGCGGCGGCGATGCCAAAGTTATCGCAGTCCCCCACGACAAGCTGTCCCAGCTGTACGTGGACGTGAAGGAATACACCGACCTGCCACCACTGTTGCTGGAACAGATCAAGCACTTCTTCGAGAACTACAAAGACCTCGAAAAAGGCAAATGGGTGAAGATCGACGGTTGGGGCAACGCAGACGCCGCCCGCGCCGAGATCATGAAGTCGGTTGCCGCCTACAAAGGCTGATACCGGTTCTTCATTGCTTCGGCAATACAAAAAGCCCCGACTATTCGGGGCTTTTTTATGCATAAAATTAAACACCAAGTTCAACTAACAACTAACACTGTTTAATACCTTGGAACTATAGAAAAATCCGGCTACAACCCAGTAAAAGCCTACAGGCGCAATTCAACGCATAGTTTATTTGATTAGTTTTCCCGGCCAGTAAACTCTGCGTTTATGAATACATCAGGTGATCGTTTAAAAGCGCTATTACGGGAAGTTCATCTTTCCGCCTCCGACTTCGCCAAGAACCGCGGCGTCACGCCTCAACACGTGAACAACTGGTTCAAGCGCGGCGTCCCCATGGGCCGACTCAACGAGATCGCAGAGCTGTTATGCGTCTCCAGCCGGTGGCTGAACACCGGCCTGGGCCCCAAACATCCACCGGCCAACTTCCTGTTGGACGGCCCCACTGCAAGGACTGCACTCACCCGCGAAGATAGCGGCAAATACCTCACAGGCCCGGCCTGCCCTGCGGAAAAACTCGACGTGGAGATCCCCCTCCACCCCACATTCACCTCCACCGAACGCATCCGCGTCTCCCGGCACACCCTCGACCTCCTCACAGTAAACCCTGACCGCGCCTGTGGCGCCTACATGGTCGACAACGGCATGGTCGAGATGATCCAACAAGGCGCCACGGTCGGCGTCGACTGCGGCCGCACCCAAATCATCGACGGCGAAATCTACGCCGTCTTGCACGAAGGCATGCTGCGCATCAAATACCTCTACAACCGCCCCGGCGGCGGCTTGCGCATGCGAAGCCACAACGCCGCCGAACACCCCGACGAATACCTCACCTACGAACAACGCTTCGAACAGAACTTTGAGATCGTGGGCTGGGTGTTCTGGTGGTCCACCCTCAACAACCGCCGCCCACCCGTACCGCTGGATGACCAGCTTTTGGGCTGGGAAGGCTCTAAATCGGAACCGGAGGTGGGCAATTGAGGTGAATGTGGGTATCATGCGCGGCACATTGGGCAGGGGAGGCTTTCAGTCACACACCCTGCCAGGCGGAGCGGAGGAGTTCCCGCGGATGCCCCTACTATTCAGCCAGACGCGATGTTGGCTGAGCGATTTGAAGGCTGCTGAGGTTTGTCAAAAACAAACTGAGGCGGTCCCCGAGAAGCCGGCCACAAGCCGGCTTTTTAATGCGTGCTGAACCGCATTTTCAGCCCCGTACGCATCGCTACAACATACTCGCAACAATCTCATCAAAATCAGCAAACCTCTCCTTCAACCGCTCAATCGTCCACCGCCACTTCTGTGTCCTTGGCCTGCAAATCGTATTCTGATTACCAAACATCCCAGTCTCCCGCACAGCTTGGCTCACAGGCACCGTATCTAACCACTCAACCGACACAAAGTAATCACACCGTTCCGGGTCATCCACAAACTCAGCGTGATAATTTGCACGCTTGGCAACCTCCAGCACAGGGCGCTCCTCACCGTTCACTGTTACGGTGAATTCGTGTGCGGGGGTCGACTTTCCACGCACCCTTCCAACGCCAACATAACCCTGCTGCGGAATGTTCACCCACACACGATCACCTGGCGAAAGCAACTGCAACGTTCTGCTATACCAAGCGCCGCCGCCACCTGAAATAAAGCCAAACTCCCTGGCATCCTCCCATGAGCGAGAAGCCGAATCTCCAAACGAGCAATAGAACTCACCGTTCCAAGGCTCGTTATGCCCCTCGCTCACCGATACCGCATTCACTTGAGTCTGAACGGGATCGAGTAGCCAGGACCGACTCAACAGCTGCTGCTCGCCCATTTGGAAAATTTGAAAGCAAAGCACGTTGATCGGAATATCTCGTTTGCTGAGGTATTCAACAATCCGCTCGCTGCTGGCGTCTAACTCCGTCGCAACGATGACCAATTGATGGCTTTGATTTAGTTCGTCATCGTCTAAAACTCGTCCGAAACGAGTTAAAAAGTCAGCGTACAGGGTATTTCCTGGCCGGAATCGCTCGTAAATCGCACCTATCTCATTAGGCTGTAAACCTTGAACCCACGCAGCATAATCGAGTGTCTGAGCAACAACGTCCCGAGGGGTACGGTCGCGTTTGAGCTCAACCAGCACAAGGTTGCCGTCGGGGGCTATCGCCAGCAGGTCAATGCGCCCACCTGAGCTAGTTTTTTCTTGCTTGCCTATCAGCATCCACTCGTCTGAGAGAATGCCAGGTGAGTTGAGGATCATGTCCTCAAGCAGCCGCTCACTGACCAACCGACTTACAGGGAGCTTGTTCGGCGCAACACCGACGGTCCAAACATCCGTTTTTATGGGCACGTGGCACATCCTTGATGAGGTGGAATTCCGGGACTCTAACACCGTTGCACGTCATTCTGGCGAGATGTGCAATTGGGCAGCAGGCTGCTGCTCAAATTCAGTGGGACATTGATATGTCGCCAATAACGACATGAAAGAAAAACGTGTCGAAAAAAACGGCAAATGACGACATAGGCACGAGACTAAAACATGCTGGCCGTTACGGCATTTGATCAGCATATTGCTGACCAAATACCTATGTCACGTCACCTCGGCTGCAAACACTCCACCGCACGATCCGCCACCATCTTCGCCATTTCCACCAAATGCATCACCGCCCTCTGCGGCGCAGCCCGTGGTTCTCCAAGCACCTGTGACGTCGCCACCGCGCACTGCAGCAACTCCGCAACCCGCACCCAGGCGTCCTCAAAGCTCAGCTCTTCATTTACGACAAATGGCTTGGTGACCGACGACGAATCAGAAACAACGTTACCCATAGCAAATCTCCAATCGATAATTTGGAGCTGCCACTTCCTGCGACTAAACAAAAGGCGGCAGCTGTACGCAGGTTAGTCGACCGGTCGATTGGGCCCGGCGCACCCGGAGGTGCCCTGCGCACAGCCACCATAAGATGCAGGCGAAGGGGTGCCTGACTCGTGAGTTGCTAATGCGCCAATCGAATCCGGGCGACTAAACCCGATCACTGAATAAGCAGTGACAAACCGCAGCCTAGTCACCCAACCCCGCTGGCGCAATGCGCTTGGGATTCTCTCGGAAACGTCCCGCAAATGATAGGGATCGGCCCTACTGGCGTAACGAATGTGAGAACACTGTAAGTCTACTGATCCGCATGGTTTTTCAGCAGCTCGCCATATAAAGTGCGGCCATTGCGAGCCAAAGTGATATCACAATAGAATCACTTAACTCATCCTGCCAACTGATGAGTGAGCAGGAATGAAACAATTTCAGCTAGTACGTAGGTCAAGGAGACCGATATGCCGGATATCAAGGAACAAAAACTTCTCTATCACCTTACTTCGCTAGAAAACGTGAGCGGTATTTTTCAAAACGGACTTAAACCGCGAGCGCACCTCAGGGAATTCAAAGATGTGGCTGACGCCGAGATTCTGAAAAAACGACAAGATCTCGCACTAGAGCAGTACGTACCCTTCCACTGGTTTGCCGCAAACCCATTCGATGGAAGCGTTCAACGCAGAAGACCTGATGCTCAATTTGTCGTGATTACGGTTCGTCGAAACGTGGCAATTAGAAAGCAGTGGAAGGTCATTCCCCAACATCCATTGGCTACCGATGCCATTCAGTTGTTCGATTATGCTGAGGGCTTCGAGGCCATCAATTGGGAGGTCATGAATGCCAGGGATTACCATGACCCTCAATGCAAGAGCATCTGTATGGCCGAGTGCCTATCGCCCGGTGTAGTTTCCCCTAACGATTTCTTCAAGGTTTTTGTTTCTAATGCCGAAGTTGAAGCCCTCTGTGAGTCTAAAATGTGCGAGGCAGGTGTTAATGTACAAATAGGGGTGAATCGGGGAATGTTTCTTAGATGATTTATAGCAACCTGAATCCAGAAAAGGCTCTGATCTGGCGGATCGTTCATCGTGACAATCTGCCCTGGATTCTGGAAAACGGCCTGCACTGCGCCAGTTCCGAGGTGCAGGCTCCGCAGTATGTGAACATAGGCAATGTTGATTTAATCGACAAACGCCGCACGCGCTGTGTCCCCATTGCTCCTGCTGGCTTTTTATCAGACTACGTACCCTTCTATTTCACACCCTTCTCTGTGATGATGAAAAATATTCAATCCGGGTGGAGCGTTCAGCAGCGTAACAATGATGAGATCGTGATTCTCGTCTCAAGCCTCCACCGCGTCGCCGAGCTTGGCCTACCGTTCGTCTTCACAAACGCACATGCGTACCCGGATTGGACAGACTACTACAGTGATCTGGCGAGTCTCCACGAAATCGATTGGTCTATCCTTCAACGACGCGACTTCAAACGTGACCCCGATGACCCTCGAAAAATGGAGCGTTATCAGGCTGAAGCGCTGATTCACCACCACCTACCGATTACAGGACTCCTTGGCATCATGTGTTACACCGATGCAATGAAACAACGCATAGAGCAGGACGTTGCCGCCAAAGGCCTGACGTTGTCTGTGCATGCGCGTCCGGGATGGTATTTCCAATGATCAGATTCACCCAGGGCAACCTTTTGGAGGCCAACACCGAAGCCCTCGTCAACACGGTGAATACCGTAGGCGTTATGGGCAAAGGCATCGCGCTGATGTTCAAGGAGCGCTTTGCGGAAAACTATCGCTTGTACGCGGCAGCCTGTAAGGCTGGCGAAGTAGAGACCGGAAAGGTTTATGTGACCGCAGTCAACGAATTGGACGGACCTCACTGGATTGTTAACTTCCCGACTAAACGGCATTGGCGATCACCATCGCAGATGGCATGGATAACTGAGGGTTTACACGACCTACGTCGTTTTTTGATCGAAAACCATGTGAAATCTGTGGCGGTCCCCCCCCTGGGTGCAGGTAACGGCGGACTGAAATGGCCAACCGTTCGCGAACAGATCGTTGATGTCTTGAGTGATCTGGACATCGATGTATTGGTATTTGAACCATCCAATCAGTACCTGAATGTTGCCAAACGCAGCGGCGTGGAGAAGCTCACGCCGGCCCGCGCGCTTATTGCGGAACTGGTGCGGAGATACTGGGTGTTAGGCATGGAATGCAGCCTACTTGAGATTCAAAAGCTGGCTTGGTTCTTGGAACGTGCTATTGAGAAGCGGCCAAACCTCAAGAACCCACTGGACCTCAAGTTCGTTGCTCACAAATACGGGCCGTATGCCAATCGGTTAGAGCACCTCCTTAACAACCTGGACGGTAGTTATCTGCATTGCGATAAGCGCATCGGTGATGCGGAAAACAGTGATGTGATTTGGTTCGACCAAGACCGCAAAGCCTTTTTACAAACCTATCTTAAAACAGAAGCCAAAGAATATTCCGAAGCACTGGAGTGCACTGCGGAACTGATTGACGGCTTTGAGTCCCCGTTTGGTATGGAGCTGCTGGCAACAGTCGATTGGTTGCTGAGCCAGAAAAATGTCTCCCCTAGCGTCCCAGCTGTGCGCGAGGCATTGAAACACTGGGAGGGCGGTGCCGGTGCCGGTGCTCGTAAGAACAAGTTGTTCGACGATCAAGCGCTTGAGATCGCACTCAAACGGCTCACACACAACCATTCCAACGCTCAGATGGCGACCTGTTGAGGATGGACTAATTGCCCGCTGACGCGGGCAATTAGCTGATCGGTTGAGGCGTGCCTGCGAGTACTGACTAAGAGGCCAGCAGGCTTTCTCAGTCCAGTATCAAGTGCGGCAAAAACCGGCTCGAATCCTTGGTAATCAGACTATTGTCCTCCCGCACGCCGATGCCTGCGGCCTGATCGCCAATCACCCAAGAGCCAATCAGCGTGTAGCTGTCGCCAAACCTTGGCAGCGGCGCAAACTCTTGAAGGATAAACGGCGCATCCGTGTAAGGCCCGTCCTCCTTCACGATCAGACCGTCAGCGGTTTGCAGCTCAATATTCGCGCCTTCCCGCGAGAAGAACGGCTTGCGCACCCAGCCTTTCGGCACGGCCTTGCCGGGGTCGGTATCCAGGTGGGACGCGAGCAGATTCGGGTGGCCTTTGTTGAACTCCCACAACAGCGGCAGGATGCCTTTGTTGGAGAGGATGGATTTCCAGGCGGGCTCGAAAAACTGCGTATCACTCTGGACAATCGCCGCACCAAAAGGCTCGTGGAAGATGAATTCCCAGGCGTGCAGTTTGAACAGGTGGGGAATCCAGCGATCTTCCAGATCGACGAAACGGCCTTCACTGGTCAGGCCGATGTCTTCAATGTCGATGTGGCGCGATTCGATGCCGACTGTTTCCGCGACCAGGCGCAGGTAATCGGTGGTGCCTTTGTCTTCGACCGAGTCTTTCATCGAGGCGAAGTAGAACGGCTGCTTGACCTGCAACTGGGCGAAAGCCTGGTGCAGTTTGGTGTCGATGCTGTTGAACTGGTCGGCATGCTTGGGCAGCAAGCCGCGCTCGATGCATTGTTCCAACCAGCCCCACTGGAACGCCGCCGCTTCATACAAGCTGGTCGGTGTGTCGTAGTTGAGCTCCAGCAACTTGGCCGGCCCGGCGCCGTTGTAGGAGAAGTCCATGCGCCCATACAAGTGCGGGTGCCCTTCGAGCCATGAGGTTCGGATCATGTCGAAGAAGGCTGCGGGAATGCTCAGGCGCCCGAGCAGCTCTTCGCTGTGGACCACGCGGGCCACGAGGTCCATGCACATGTCATGGATCTCGGTGGTCGGGTCTTCGAGGTCTTGCTCGATTTGCTTGAGCGTGAACTGGTAATACGCGCGCTCGTCCCAGTAGGGTTCGTCGTCAATGGTATGGAACAGAAAGCCGAGGCTTTCGGCCGTCTGTTTCCAGTCATGACGCTCTGCGCAATGGATCTTCTTCATGGCCAGATTTCCTTAACTGCTCGACCCGCCGCCGCCCCAGCCGCTGCGTGCGCTGGCCTTGCTGCCAAAACCGCCACGGGAGGTGGACGATGCAACGGACACCGGCTTGCTCGAAGAGCGCAGCGTGTTCGAGTAGTTGCTGCTGCCGTACCGGGCCTGGTTCGAGCGGCCGAATGTGGCCCCATTGGA
Organism: Pseudomonas sp. R19M; assembly: GCF_050312585.1. NCBI lineage: Bacteria > Pseudomonadati > Pseudomonadota > Gammaproteobacteria > Pseudomonadales > Pseudomonadaceae > Pseudomonas > Pseudomonas sp. R19M. The sequence continues at coordinate 88,555 of NZ_JBNPJV010000105.1, read as the reverse complement.
CACGCGCTGATTGAGCGTCGAGGAGGCGTAGTTGCCGCGATCATCGCGATAGCGATACACCGGCTCGGAGCTGTAGCTGTTGCGGTTGTTGCTCAGCATGTTGCCGATCAGCAGCCCGGTCAGCAGGCTGCTGGTGGAGAAGCCGGAGCCGCCACCGCTCGCTTGCGCGCCAGCCACTTGGGCGTTGGCAGCGTCGACCTGGGACTGTGTCACCTGGCCCGCGGCGGTCAGTTCGAAACCGCCCAGCCTGGGGATGAACTTGCCGGTGGAGTCCTGCTGGCACCAGTCGGCGACAAAGTCGGCATCGCAATCGGCCTGGCTGTCGTACACCGGCGCAATGCGGCGGTGCTCAGCCATGGCCGTCATGTAGGCGTCCGAGCAGACGTCCACCGGGAGCTTTTCATCGGCGCATTGCTGAACCGACTGGAAGTTGTACTTCTTCTGCAAATCGTAGGTTTTTTCCGTCGGCCCACAACCGGATATCGCCATGGCGACCGACGCAGCCAGCGACAGCTGGACATACTTGCTTCGTTTCATCAAAGGCTCCGTGCGCAATCAGTTCTGGGTAGGCGTCATGCACGCGGCATTCAACATGCCGACGCTGATGGCGACGGCGGCCACGTAGATACCGGCCGCGAGCTCGCCGTTCTTGATGCGCTCGGACGTGCCTTTGAGCACCAGGCTGGTCAGCAGAAACGCCAACAGCTGGACGACGGCTGCGATCACCGCCCAGACGGCGAAGTCGAGGAGGTTGATCGAGTACGCGATCACATTGCTGGCCGGAATCGCGAAACCGATAATCGCACCGCCCAGCGCGACCGCCGCCGCCACGTTGTTCGCACGGATCAGCTCGAACTCCTTGTGCGGGGTGACGCGGGTGTAGATGAACTGGAACAGGCCGAACAGCACGGCAGCCCCCAGGATGTAGATGACAAACCCGAGCACGGCCGCTTTGTTCAGGGAAATAGAGAGAGCTTCGAGCATGGACTTCTTCCTTTTTTAGAGCACATTCAAATCGGTTGTGTACAGCGAGATGCCCAGCGACGTGCTCAGGCTGACGGTGCCTTCAGCGTCTTCCTCGACGGAGAACAGCAGGAACTCCCGGCGATCGGTCAGGCCGGTATCACGGGCATATAGCATCGAGCGGTGCTCAACGCTGTAGGAGGTCTCGGGGTTTATCACCTGCTCGCTCATCGCCACCAGTTCTGTCTGGCCATTTTCGCTGCCCCACACGCGCGCGTATTCGACGCCGTCGTGGGTGTAGGTCGGCAACCCGATCAGGCTTTGCGGGCCGGCCAGCCGACGCAGTTCCGCTTCGCTGCTGAGGGTGACGTAACTCAGGTAGTTGAACAGGATCACTGACTCCACCTGGCCGGCGATGTCGCCTGTGTTGTGCACCTGCAACCAGTAGTCTTCATCGTTCATGTAATAGCGCGACAGCCAGGTCGACTGCCCGAGGTCAATGGTGCCGTTGCTCCAGATTTCCTGGGAGCCGGGGATGACCACCGTGGTTTGCCCATCGAGCAGCAACTTCAGGCTACTGTCGAACATCACGCCTTTGCCCGGCGCCAGGCCCAGCGGCCCGGTCGTCGGCAGCGGTTCGGCGGCGGCCCGGTTCGCTGGGGTATTCGCGTTCGGGGCCTCAAGCCCCATCAACTGTTTAAACCATCCCATTGGAGATTTCCTTGAGGCGGGTGGAGGCGATGTAGAAGAGTTCGCCGCCTTCAACGCGGGTGGCGCTGGGCGGGTTGATCGACGGTTGCTGGGCATCTTTGGCGCGATAGCCGATGAGCGTGGCGTTGTGCTGTTCTTTCATCCGGGTGTACAGGTCGCCGAAGGTGGCTTCAAAGGCTTCGGGCAACTTCATCAGGTATTGGGTGGCACCCTGCCCCACGCACAGCAGCTCATTAATGACCACCGACGAGCCCGGATCCTGAGAGGCGCGTACCAGCATCTCGATGGCCATGCTTGAGGTGCACTCCAGGCGGGGTGCATAGGAGCTGGCCAGTGCGGCGATTTCACTGTCATTGAAGTGGGCGACCACATGCCCGACAGGATTGAGTTGGTTCACCGCCAGCACGGTGGCCAGGGTCAGATCGTCAGAGGGGGTTCGCACCAGCACGCGCTCTGCACCGGGCACCCCCGCACGCAGCAATAACGCGATGGAAGACAGGCTTTCGCCGCGGATGAATGCCGCCTTGCCCGGCATCGGGTTTTCGTCGAGGGTGCAATCGCAGATGACGATCAGGTTGTCGTTCGAGGTCTCGTCTTGCAGCAACAACTCAATGACCCGCTCACTGGATGCGCCTTCCCAGCCGATGAGCACGGTATGGCCGACCTTGCCGGTGAAATCGCCTTTTCCCTTCATGCCTTTTCTCCATGCATCGATGACACTGCTGGTGGTTTTACCGATGGCTGCGGTCAGCAGCGCGATGCCTCCGAGCATGACCCAAGCCGCCACGAACACTCGGCCTGCCGAAGTCTGCGGCGCAAGATCGCCATAGCCGACGGTCAGCGTGGTGGTGAGATAGAAGTAAACAAATGTGGCGAGAGCGGTCAGGTGTTGCTCGCCCAGATATACCAGGCCCAGATAAGCCGTGCTCAGATGAACGCCCAAGGCAATGACCAGACCTGCCCAGCCGAAACGGTGAAAAAGGGAGGAAGCGTACATGCGCAATAGAAGAAAAATCGACATTTCGTCCCTGGTTCCCTGGGTTTTTGCTTCCTGATGTCGTCGCCTCGGCATCTGGATGCTCGAGTGCGCTCAGCCGGCATTAAACCTGCTACGTGGTTTGGAGAGAAGTACCTTGGCTGCAATAAATCCGGCGAATGCACCAAACAGATGCCCTTCGAAGGAAACCCCTTGGCGAGGAAGAAAGCCCAGGACCAGACCGCCATACAGTGCCGCCACGACACCCGCTGTTATCAGGTTGCTCCAGCTCCTGTGAAACCAGGCGCGAGACAACAGGTAGGCCCATAAGCCGAATACCCAACCGCTGGCCCCCACGTGTATGCCCGCGAAACCGAATAACCAGACCAGCGAACCGCCCAGCAGAATAATGATCGCGCTGACGGTCACGAACCGATTGAGCCCTTCGATAATCACCAGCGTGCCCAGCACCAGGAAGGCAATCAGGTTCGCACTCAGGTGGGCGAAAGACGCGTGCAAAAACGGTGACGTGAGGATGCCGGCCACCCCCTGCAGTGTTCTTGGGATCAGACCAAACGCCATGAGGCTGTAGCCGGTCGCTACATTCAGCAGTTGCAGCGCGACCATGAACAGGGCCAGGCCTGCGATTGTCTTGAAACCTTTCAGGGCGTCCATCCTGACCTCGACATAAAAGAAGGGCAGACAGCGCCCTTCTTGTTGCGGCTGTATTTACTCGGCCGACTTTTGCTTCAAACGCTCCAGAATCGCATTGGCACTGCCTTCGTTCGGCGTGATGCCAGCTTCGCGAAGCTTGCGCTCGAGGTCGGTACCGGTCGATGCATCGGCCAGTTCGTCCTGGGCTTGCAGCTCAGCGGCGCGTTGCTGCTGCTTGGCCTGCAGACGATTGAGCGTACCGACGGCGGTTTCCAGCTTGCCGTTGGCACCGCCGCTGGCGATGGAAGCGCTGACCTGGGCCTTCTGCACGCTTTCACGCGCCTTGGCCATATCCACTTGCTGGCGCAGGCTTTTGATCCGGCCTTCGGCCTTGGTGATGTCCTTGCGCATGCCGTCGGCATAGCCACCGAACTCGGCCGCCTGCTTTTGCTCGACGTCGCGGTCGTTGGTCAGGGTCGAAATGGCTTCGGCCACTTCCAGGGCCAGGTCTTCACGATTGGCCTGGATCGCGGCCATCGCCTTGGACTCCAGGTCAGAGATCTTGGCGTTGTACTCGTTGACGCGATCAGTCGCCAGTTTGTGCTTGGCCATGATGCTGACCAGTTCACGCTTGGCGTTGGCCAGGGCGCTGTCGGCATCGCGGATTTCCTGGTCGAGGATGCGCAAGGCTTGCTGATCGACGATCGATTCGCCGACTTCGTTGGCACCGCCACGCAGCGCGGTGAACAGTTTGCTCCAGATGGATTGAGTCATTGGATACTCCCGAATACTTAATTGAAGAAACGTTCAAAGGCTTCGCTGGCGCGTTGCACGTTGTCGACGAGGGTTTTCACCTCGGTCACGATGTTGGTCAGGCTGGAGTCGGAGCTCAACGCGCCGAACATGTTGTAGACGACCTGCCCGTTAGGCATGGACTCGATACCGATGGAAGACAGCGGGAACATTTCCCGGCTGCGCAGCACCGCGTCATTGAACCGGGGTACATCGTTGATGGACTCGACGTCGACCAGCACGGTGTCGACGATGATCTGATCGCCCACCACCGCGATGTAAATCGGCAAGCCACCGAAGTCGTTCATTTCCAGCTTGATGCTGGACTCGGAGCCTTGAAGCAGAGAAAGCGTGATGTCCTTGTTGACCACCTCGTCCAGGGCCTGAAGCGCGCTGAAGAGGCGATCGATGTTCCAGTTAGTACCTGCGCTCATATAAGTCTCCGACAAGAATGAGCCAGCTAGAATCGGCTGGCGAAGCTGTTTCTCCATTTGCTTGAGCAGGCTTCGATTTTCGGGAAGCACCCAAGTCTCGTGTTTCACATAACCGGCGGCCGCCAGGCCCGCGCGCATCTGCTTCATGTAGAAGCTCGATGGTTTTTTCGCGGACGGTTTCAAGCGCTCTCCCTGAAGGCTTGCTGAATCGGTCTCGGGCCCTGCTGACGGGCTCGATGGAGAGCTGCTGTTCATACCACTGACCTCGCTCTGAAAAACTCACGCGTGAGAAAATCTACAGGTAATGCTTGCCGGACTCAATAGCTCACGCGTGAGATTTTTAGCCATTCAACATTGTCCCTTTTGAGTTGACGGTATGACCTGTTTCAGCCGATTTATCGCTCTTCGCTCCCCCAGTAATCTGTGCCCATGTTCAACGCAACGCCAAACCCACTTAAACAAAAAGGATTCAACCATGAGCACTCCAACCTACAACCGCCTCAACAAAGACGACGCCATCGTTCTGCTGGTTGACCACCAGACCGGCCTGATCTCTCTGGTGCAGGACTTCTCCCCCAACGAATTCAAGAACAACGTGCTCGCCCTGGCCGACTTGGCCAAGTTCTTCAACCTGCCGACCATCCTGACCACCAGCTTCGAGCAAGGCCCTAACGGCCCACTGGTGCCGGAGCTGAAGGAAATGTTCCCGGACGCGCCGTACATCGCTCGCCCTGGTCAGATCAATGCGTGGGACAACGAAGATTTCGTCAAGGCGATCAAGGCCACCGGCCGCAAGCAGATCATCATTGCCGGTGTGGTGACGGATGTGTGCGTGGCGTTCCCGACGTTGTCGGCATTGGCGGAAGGGTTTGAGGTGTTTGTGGTCACCGATGCGTCCGGTACGTTCAACACCACGGTGCAGCAAGCGGCGTGGAGCCGGATGACCCAAGCCGGGGCGCAGTTGATGAACTGGTTCTCGGTGGCGTGTGAGCTGCACCGCGACTGGCGCAACGACATTGAAGGGCTGGGGAACCTGTTGTCCCAGCGCATCCCTAACTATCGCAACTTGATGAATAGTTATTCGGCGCTGACGGCGCGCAAGAACTGAGTCAACCGCTGCACCACTAAGCCTGCCTTGAACAGCAGGCTTTTTTCGTGAGTAACTCGCCATTCGCAATCAGCCCGCCAGCTCCCGTTCAATCTGCTCGATACTCGGCAGATTGGTTTGCAACTCTGCGGGCAACGACTCAACCAACTGGTATTGCGCCACGCCTATCGGTCGATTGTTGTCGCGCAGCGCATATTCGGCGACGACTTCGTTCTTGCTCTTGCACAACAGCAGGCCGATGGTGGGTCCGTCTTGTGGATGCTTAAGCTGGGCATCGACAGCCGCGAGATAAAAGCTCAACTTCCCCAGGTGCTCGGGTTTGAACTTGCCCGCTTTCAGTTCTATCACCACGTAGCAGCGCAGCTTCAAGTGATAGAACAACAGGTCGACGAAGAACTCATCGCCGCCGACGTCCAGCAATACTTGCTGGCCGACGAAGGCGAAACCCGCACCGAGCTCCAACAAGAAATCGGTGACGTGCTTGATCAAGGCGTTTTCGATGTCACGCTCCTGCGCGTCCAGGCCCAGGCTGAGGAAATCGAAACGATAGGGATCTTTTAGCGATTCCCGCGCCAGGTCGGATTGCGGCTTGGGCAGGTGATATTCGAAGTTGCTGACAGCCTTGCCACTGCGTTCCAGCAATCGGTTTTCGATCTGCATGACCAGGGTATTACGCGACCAGTTGTGCTCGATTGCCTGGGCGATATACCAGCGGCGGGGTTCGGGGCTGGGGAGTTTGTCCAGTAGCGCAAGTTGGTGATACCAAGGCAATTGTGCAAGCACCTCTTGCACAAATTCCGAGTCTGGCCACGCCTCGGCAAAAGCGCGCATGTACTTGAGATTTCGCGGCGAGAACCCCTTCATGCGGGGAAAAGCCGTGCGCAAATCCTGGGCCAGGCGATCAATGACTTTGCTCCCCCACCCCTGCTCGGCCTGGCGGGTCAAGATGTCGTGGCCAATCTGCCAATAGAGCAACACCAGCTCCCGATTGACCGCCAATGTGGCGCGCTGTTGCGCCGCGTGAATACGCCCTTTCAGGTCCGTCAGCCAGTCGCTGTAGCCCGCTGGAGGCGTGGTCAAGCCGATACAGGTTTCGCTCATGCAGTTTCACTCGTTGAGTTTTGAGGCAGGCTAGTCAGGGGTATTGGCTGTCACAAGGGGCCAAGGGCGGTTCAGGAACAGCCTTCCAAGGATTACCGAAACGTCCTGCTGGCACTGACAAATCGGCGCATTGCAGACCCCACGCTTGACTCTCCCCTATACGGCAACCCTTACCCTGAAACACCCTGTTCAGGACCCCGCCTCATGCCGCCGCGCACCCTGGTTATTCTCGGCCACCCCTCTAACGCCAGCTTCTGTTCGGCCCTGGCCGACGCCTACATCCATGCCGCAAAAGCCGCCGGCCATGAAGTACGCGTGCTGCGCCTGGGGGAGCTGGCTTTCGACCCCGTCCTGCACCACGGCTACAGCCAGGCCCAACCACTGGAGCTCGACCTGCTCAGCGCGCAATGCGACATCCTTTGGGCCAACCATCTGACGTTTGTTTTCCCGGTCTGGTGGGGCGGCATCCCCGCCTTGATGAAGGGCTTCATCGATCGTGTGTTCCTGTCCGGCTTCGCCTTCAAATACCGAGCCGGCAAGGCGTTCCCTGACAAGCTGCTGCAGGGCCGGACCGCACACTTGTTGGTGACCTTGGACACACCACCCTGGTATTACCGCTGGTTCTATCGCATGCCGGGCATCCATCAGATGCGCAAGACCACACTGGCGTTTTGCGGCATCAAGCCGGTCAAGACGTTGCAGTTCGGTCCGGTGCTGGGCTCTACTGCGGCGCAGCGGGACAAGTGGCTGAAACAGGCCGGCGCTTTAATAGGAAAAGGGAGTTTTCATGTACATCGGCAAAGCCGCGCAGTTGTCAGGCACGACCATCAAGGCGATCCGTCACTATGAGGCGATTGGGCTGCTGCCAGAACCGCAGCGCCAAGGCCAATACCGGGTCTATTCGGAGCAGAGCGTCGAGTTGCTGATGTTTATCAAGTGCGCACAACAGCTCGGGTTCAAACTCAAGGAATTGCAGGAAATCCTCCAGGGCCATCAAGGTGACGCATTGCCTTGGGAACGGGCGGAACAGGCCATCAACAATAAGAAACGCGAGTTGGCCGTACAGATGGCTGCACTGCAAAAGATGCAGACGGGGCTGCTTGAGTTCGAAGCCCAATTAAAAAACGCACACGGCCTTTGCTCTCAATCGGCCACAGCCCCTGCCTGAGTGGACGATGAGCCGAATAGAATGCACAATCGGCTCACATAATGAGCCGAATAGCGTTTTTTATTCGGCTCACACACTCAGGTGTCTCTCCATGGATCACCCGCTCTGGATCTGGCAACACAACGATTGGCCGCATTTCCACTGGCAACCGGGACGCCTGGCCGCCTTGTTGCGCGAGTGCGGGCAAGCGCAAGGCAAGCTGCTGGGTATGCTCGGTACAGTCAGCCAAACGGTCAGTGCGCAGAATGCGCTGGATGCGTTGCTGCAAAACATCCTGACCTCTTCGGCCATCGAGGGGGAGCAGTTGAATGTGGGTTCGGTGCGTTCGTCCCTTGCACGACGGCTGGGCCTGGAGGCAATGACAGACGGGCAGGTCAGCCGTCGCAGCGAGGGCCTTGCTGAATTGATGATGGATGCCACTCAACCATTCGCGCAGCCATTCACCCTCGCGCGTCTATTGAATTGGCACCACTTATTGTTTCCGGCACCCGAGGCAGGCTTTGCCGCCCGTGCATTGAATATAGGTGCACTGCGCGGGGATGAGCCCATGCAGGTGGTATCGAGCCGGCTTGACCGACCGACCGTGCATTTCGAGGCGCCGCCACGCCTGGGCCTTGAGCAAGCGCTGGAGGAGTTCCTGGAATGGTTTGAAAGCAGTCGTAATCAACCGGAACTGGACCCACTGATCCGCGCCGGCGTGGCGCATTTCTGGTTTGTCACGCTGCACCCATTCGATGACGGCAACGGTCGCCTGACCCGTGCCATCACGGATTTGGCGTTGGCCCAGGGCGAGCACCAAGCCATCCGTTTTTACGCAATGTCGGCCAGCATTCTCGAGGACCGCGCCGGTTATTACCACGCACTGGAGTCCAGTCAGAAGGCCACGCTGGATATCACCGACTGGCTGGAATGGTTCCTCAAAACCCTGTTGAACAGCCTGCAGCAGGCGATGGCTCGGATTGATCGGGTATTGGACAAAAGCCGTTTCTGGCAGCAGCACCGCGACCTCGCGTTGTCCGCCGAACAGATCAAGGTGCTCAACCGCCTGCTCGACGGCGGTGAAAAGGGTTTTGAGCACGGGATCAGCGCCGCTCAGTACCAAGCCGTCGCCAAGGTGTCAAAAGCCACGGCGACGCGTCACCTGGCTGATCTGCTGGAAACCGGCTGCCTGGTGCGATTGCCCGGTGGAGGCCGCAGCACACGCTATCAAATCAACAATGGGAGAGATTGAAGAGCGCCCCGCTCATTTGCCCAGAATCCCCATGTCTGCTAGTGTCGCGCCGGTTTACCGTCTACCGGAATAGCCGCCATGGCCCGCAAAAAAGTTGCACTCGATTTCGAACAATCCCTCGCCGACCTGCAAGCCCTGGTCGAGCGTCTGGAGAACGGCGAGTTGTCGCTGGAAGACTCGTTGACGGCGTTTGAGCAAGGCATCGGCCTGACTCGCGACTGCCAGAGCGCGTTGGCGCAGGCGGAGCAGAAGGTGCAAGTGCTGCTGGAACGTGACGGGGAGTTGGCCGAGGAACCTTTCGATGCGGAACAGCCGGAATGATCGACGCGTATCAGGCCAGTAGCCAAGCCCGGGTCAATGCGGCGCTGGAACCCTTGTTTGTGGCGCCCAGCCCGGAAATGAACCGCCTGTATGCCGCCATGCGCTACAGCGTGATGAATGGCGGCAAGCGCGTGCGCCCATTGCTGGCGTATGCCGCCTGTGAAGCCCTGGGTGCGCCGGCCGAGGAGGCCAATGGCGCGGCGTGTGCGGTGGAACTGATTCACGCCTACTCCCTGGTGCATGACGATTTGCCGGCCATGGACGACGACGATCTGCGTCGCGGCCAGCCGACGACTCACAAAGCCTTTGATGAGGCCTATGCGATTCTGGCCGGTGATGGCCTGCAGAGCCTGGCGTTCAGCGCCTTGCTGGACCCGCGCTTGAGCAGCGTGAATGCCGAGATCCGCCTGCGCATGGTGACCACACTCGCCCACGCCGCTGGCCCGGCCGGCATGGTCGGCGGGCAAGCCATCGACATGGGCTCCGTCAGCCTCAAGCTGGACCAGCACGCCCTGGAACACATGCATCGCCACAAGACCGGCGCGCTGATCGAAGCCGCCGTGCACCTGGGCGCCCTGGCCAGTGGCCGCGCGCAAGCTGCGCAATTGGCGGCCCTGCAGACCTACTCCCGGGCCATCGGCCTGGCGTTCCAGGTGCAGGACGACATTCTGGATGTGGAAAGTGACACCGCCACCCTGGGCAAACGCCAAGGTGCCGATATCGCGCGGGACAAACCGACTTATCCGTCCCTGCTCGGCCTTGAAGCCGCCAAAGTCTATGCCCTGGAACTGCGCGACCAGGCCCTGGATGCCCTGCGACCTTTCGACGCGGCCGCCGAGCCGCTGCGCGACCTGGCGCGGTATATCGTCGAACGCCGCCACTGAGCCGCCACTGAGCAAGTGCGGCCATTCGCGCCGCCTAATCAGCCAAGTTCGGCGCTTCGCGTGGGCAGTTTGCGATGCTTGAGGTAAACTGCCGCCTCTTTTATACCTATAACGATTCGCCTGATGCCCACGACGTTTCAAGAGATTCCCCGCAAGCGCCCGTCCACACCCCTGCTCGACCGTGCTGCCACGCCGGACGGCCTGCGTCGACTGGGTGAAGCCGAGCTGGAAACCCTGGCCGATGAGTTGCGCCTGGAATTGCTCTACACGGTCGGCCAGACCGGTGGGCATTTCGGTGCCGGGCTGGGCGTTATCGAGCTGACCATCGCCCTGCATTACGTGTTCGACACTCCGGACGACCGGCTGGTGTGGGACGTGGGCCACCAGGCGTATCCGCATAAAATCCTGACCGGTCGTCGCGAGCGCATGAGCACGCTGCGCCAGAAGGACGGCGTGGCCGCCTTCCCGCGTCGCTCCGAGAGCGAGTACGACACCTTTGGCGTCGGCCACTCCAGCACCTCCATCAGTGCAGCGCTGGGCATGGCGATTGCCGCCCGCCTGCAAGGCAGCGAGCGCAAGGCGATTGCGGTGATTGGTGACGGCGCATTGACCGCCGGCATGGCCTTCGAGGCGCTGAACCATGCGCCGGAAGTGGACGCCAATATGCTGGTGATCCTCAACGACAACGACATGTCGATCTCGCGCAATGTCGGTGGCCTGTCCAACTACCTGGCCAAAATCCTCTCCAGCCGTACTTACGCAAGCATGCGTGAAGGCAGCAAGAAAGTGCTCTCGCGTCTGCCGGGCGCGTGGGAAATTGCCCGACGCACCGAAGAGTACGCCAAGGGCATGCTGGTGCCTGGCACCCTGTTCGAAGAGCTGGGCTGGAATTACATCGGCCCCATCGACGGCCACGACCTGCCGACCCTGGTCGCCACCCTGCGCAATATGCGCGACCTCAAGGGCCCGCAGTTCCTGCATATCGTCACCAAGAAGGGCAAAGGCTTCGCGCCGGCGGAAGTCGACCCGATCGGTTACCACGCGATCACCAAGCTGGAGCCACTGGACGCCCCCGCCGCTGCGCCGAAAAAGGCCAGCGGGCCGAAGTATTCCGGGGTATTTGGCGAATGGCTGTGCGACATGGCCGCCGCCGACCCGCGCCTGGTGGGCATTACCCCGGCCATGAAGGAAGGCTCTGACCTGGTGGCGTTCAGCGAGCGTTTCCCGCTGCGTTACTTCGACGTGGCGATTGCCGAGCAGCACGCGGTCACCTTCGCCGCCGGCATGGCCTGTGAAGGCGCCAAGCCCGTGGTGGCGATCTACTCGACGTTCCTGCAGCGCGGTTACGACCAACTCGTCCACGATGTGGCCGTGCAGAATCTCGACGTCTTGTTCGCCATCGACCGCGCCGGCCTGGTGGGCGAAGATGGCCCGACCCACGCCGGCAGTTTCGATCTGTCGTACCTGCGTTGCATCCCCGGCATGCTGGTGATGACGCCAAGCGACGAGAACGAACTGCGCAAAATGCTCAGCACCGGCCACCTGTACAACGGCCCGGCTGCAGTGCGTTACCCACGCGGCACGGGCCCGAATGCGGTGATCGAGAAGGACCTGGAACCGATCGAGATCGGCAAGGGCATCGTGCGCCGCCAAGGCCGCCAGACGGCATTCCTGGTGTTTGGCGTGCAATTGGCCGAAGCCTTGAAAGTGGCCGAAAAGATCGACGCCACCGTGGTCGACATGCGTTTCGTCAAGCCGCTGGATGAAGCACTCGTGCGTGAGATCGCCGGTAGCCATGAGCTGCTGGTGACACTCGAAGAGAACGCCATCATGGGCGGTGCGGGCGCGGCGGTCAGCGAGTTCCTGGCGCGGGAGAATGTGCTCAAGTCGGTACTGCACCTGGGCTTGCCGGATGTGTACGTCGAACATGCCAAGCCGGCGCAGATGCTGGCTGAATGCGGGCTGGATGAAGCCGGTATCGAGGTGGCGGTGCGTGAGCGCATGACGCTGCTGGGCCTGTAACAAGCATCAAACTGTGGGAGGGGGCTTGCTCCCGATTGCCGTGTGTCAGTCTCGATATCTATGACTGATGCACCGCTATCGGGAGCAAGCCCCCTCCCACATTTGATGGGTGTTCACTTCAAAACTACGGAAAGACCATGAAACGCCTGTGCCTCGCCCTGCTGCTTCTGCCTTCCTGCGAACTGCTCGCCGACACCCGCGACGACGCCCTGAAACTCCCCGACGTGGTCATCAGCGCCAACCGCCAGGTCCAGGCACGTAGTGACAGCAGCACCGCCAACACGGTCTTCACCCGCGACGATATCGACCGCTTGCAGCCCAGCAGCGTGAGCGACTTGCTGAGCCGCGTGCCAGGTGTGCAGGTGGCCCCCAGTGGCGGCCGTGGCAGCACGACCAACGTTTACATTCGGGGGACCTCCACCGCCCAGAGCCTGGTGCTGGTGGATGGCCAACGCATCAGCAGTTCCACCACCGGCACCAGCAACCTGCAATACCTCAATATCGAGCAGATCGAGCGCGTCGAGGTGCTGCGAGGCTCACGCTCGGCGATCTACGGCAGTGATGCCATTGGCGGGGTGATTCAGATCTTCACCCGGCGCAATACGACGTCCGGTCTGCAACCGCGCCTTCACCTGGGCTTCGGCAGCCGCCAGACGTGGGAACGCAGCCTGGGAGTGTCCGGGGGCGATTCGCAGACCCGCTTCAACCTCGGCGCCAGCCTGGATGACACCGCCGGGATCAACCGCACCTACACCTCCTACCCCAGCGATGGCGATCATGATGCCTATCGCAACCAGGCCCTCAGTTTCAGCCTGAGCCACGCCTTCAGCGACCAGGTCGACGCCGGCATCAACGTGTTGGATAACCGTGGCAAAAGCGCGTACGACAACCCGTTTGGTCGCTATGACTCGACCACCTTCCAGAGTTTCCAACAGAAACCCTACACCAACTTCAGCGTCAGTAACGTCAGCAGCTTTATCGACGCGCGGATCAACGACACCTGGAAGTCCCGCGTCGAACTGGGCCACAGCGAAAACCGCGAAGAGTCGCTGGACAAACTCAGCGATGAACGCAGTGTGTTCAACACCTACCGCAATTCGCTGAACTGGCAGAACGACCTGACCCTCAATGATCAGAACAGCCTGATCCTGGGCGCCGATGGCTACGAAGATCAGGTCAACAGCAGCACCGCGCTCGCCGAAGACAGCCGCTGGAACCGTGCGGTGTTTATCCAGCATCGCTTTGCAGCGCGGTACTTTTCCACCGAGCTGGGCCTGCGTCGCGACCAGAACCAGCAGTTCGGCGGCCACAACAGCTGGAGCGGCAGCTTGACCCTGCCCGTCAACCCGGACAACGACCTGCTGTTCAGTTACAGCGAGGGGTTTCGCGCCCCGACGTTCAATGACCTGTACTACCCGGACGAATACGGCTTTAAAAACAGCAACCCGAACCTGCGCCCCGAAACCTCGAAAAGTTACGAAGTGCAGTGGCGCAGCCAACTCAGCGACACCGCCCACCTGGAAGCTTCGCTGTACCGCACCGATATCCAGGACGCGATCGTGTTCGGCAGCGACGGCCCGCAAAACGTCAGTTCGGCACGCATCAATGGCTTCGAAGCCACGCTCAGGCAGGAGCTGTTCGGCTGGCAAGGCAGCCTGGGCCTGGCCATGATTGACCCACGCGACCGCGATACCGGGCGCACCTTGGCACGTCGCGCCCGGCGTACCCTGAGCCTGGACCTGGATCGGCAATTCGAGCGTTTCGGCGTAGGCGCCAGCTGGCAAGCCGTCAGCAGCAGCTATGACGACCCGAAGAACCAACACCCGTTGGGCGGCTATGGACTGCTCGGGTTACGCGCCAGTTGGGCCATGAGCCGTGAAATCGCGCTGAACATGAAGCTCGATAACCTGCTGGATAAACGCTACAGCCGGGCGTTGTATCAGTATCAAGGCCAGCAATATGGCTACCGCGAAGAAGGGCGGACGTTGATGTTTGGCGTCACCTGGACTCCGGAACTCTAACGGGCAAGCACCTCACACAAACGCGCCACCGCCTCCAGCATCTGCCCGCTGGGCCGCTCAAGGCCCTTGTCCGGCACCACCAGCAACCGCCCCTGCGCCACTGCGGCGACTTGAGGCCATGCTTTCCATGCTTCCAACTGAGGTTGATCGCCGACCAGGATCACCTCGGGATTGCGCTGCAACACCGACTCGATGCTGACTTGCGGCGCGGGCAGCTTGAGGTCATCGAACACATTGCGTGCACCGCACACACTCAACGCATCGCTGATGATCTGCCCGCCGCCGACGGTATACAACGGCTGGTTCCACACCTGATAAAACACCCGCAACGGCTCGGCCCGTTGGTAGCGCTGGCGCAGGTCGGCCAGGCGCTGATGCAACTGCCCCGCCAACTGTCGGCCCGCCTCAGCCCGCCCCAACTGCTCGGCAATGGCTTGGATTTGGCCGGTCAGTTGCTCAAGGCTGTGGGGTTCGGCGACATACACGGGGATATCCAGGCGTTGCAGCTGCTCACGCTGGGCCGAGCCGACGCTGCCGGGCCAAAGCAGGAGCAGGTCCGGCTTGAGGCTGAGCAGGCGCTCCATATCCAGTTGGCCGTAATGCCCGACCGAGGGCACCTTGGCCAATGCAGCAGGACGTTCGCCGCCGTCGAGCACGCCCACCAACAGGTCGGCCGCCCCCAGCTCCACGACGATTTCAGAGAGAGATGGCGCCAGGCTGACCACCCGTTCAACGGCCAGCCCCGGCACACTGAATGCCAGCAGCAACACCGCCAGCCAATGACGCCTCATCCCAGCTGACGCGGGATGCGATAAAGGTAGAACAGCACCAGGGTCGAGAGTGCCAGCAAACACAACGGCACTGCTTCCAGGCCCACGAATACCGCCAGCGTACCGATCCAGGCTGGCAGGGCAGCCACCATCAACGCCGTGCGTCGACGCGCCGCGAGGGTAATCCAGGCGGCCGGTTCATCGGGGGTGTCGAGGGCTTTGGAGGTGGCGATCAGCGCGTGTTTATAGCCGTTGAAGTAGCGCAGGCTCAGAAACATCGAGGCCACGCCGGCGATAAAAAACGGCATGGCCAGCACCGACAGCATGGGTTCGGCCTGGCTGAACAGCAGGTTGATCACGAACAAGGGCAGCAACGCCAGGGCCAGGTACTGCCACCAATTGAAGGACAGTCGCCGCTTTACCTGGCCACGGGTCACGCGCGGTCGACCTCGCCCTGATGTTCGTTGCCCATCATATGGTCGAGCTTGCTGGCCTTGGTCGCCAGGTAAAGCTTGTTGTGCGGGTTGTGCCCTGTGTGCAGCGGCACACGCTCGGCCACAGTAATGCCCATCTCGGTCAAGGCTTTGACCTTGCGCGGGTTGTTGGTCATCAGGCGCAGGGATTTCACGCCCAGATGCTCCAGCATCGGCAGGCAGATGGCGTAGTCACGCTGGTCGGCGGCGAAGCCCAGGCGCTCGTTGGCTTCCACCGTATCGGCGCCGCCGTCCTGCAGCTCATAGGCGCGGATCTTGTTCATCAGGCCAATACCGCGGCCTTCCTGACGCAGGTACAACAACACGCCACGGCCTTCACGGGCGATGGCGCGCAATGCGGCTTCCAATTGCGAACCGCAGTCGCAACGCTGGCTGAACAGTGCGTCACCGGTCAGGCACTCAGAATGCACACGGCCCAGCACGGGCGCGCCGTCGGTGATGTCACCCAGGCTGAGCACAACGTGCTCGCGGCCGGTGGCCTCTTCAAGGAAGCCGTTCATGGTGAACGTGGCAAAAGGGGTAGGCAGCTTGGAAGCGGCGACGAAAACGACGGGCACCGTGTGCTCCTGATTTCTAGATTTCACAGAGGCGGTCATTGTAACAGCAGGTTCCTACAGACGCTTAAGCTGAATTATCGCTGATAAAGATCAATCGGTTCGATTGGCCTTCGTCCTGGTTCTATGCAGGTCAGAACGGATAGGGCTGTTTCCAGCGTGCAAAAATCGGCTTCAATTCGCCACTTTTGACCAGGGCAGCCACGCGCTGGTCATACACCGCCATCAGGGCACGCCCCCGCTCGTTATCGGCAAAGCCTACGTACACCGGCAGTTCGGCGATATGGGTGAGCTTGAATTGTGTGGGGTCGTCTGCCTGAGCCAGGATGTATTGGGCTTCGGGGAGCGCATCGATATAAAAGTCGGCACGGCCGTATTGCAGCATCGGCAGAATGCCGCTGCGCCGCTCAATCGGGTGGAAGCGCTGCACATTGGGCAGGTACGCCTCATATTTGTAACCGCGCACCCAGGCCAGACGATAGTTGCCCAGCGTGGCGATACTCGGAGTCGGCGCGGTGGCCAGCCCAAGGGCGTAGATGTGGTCCGAATCAAAGTGCCAGTGGGGGTACAGCACGCCATCGGCTTCGTTGCGGTAGGACCCCACCCAGCCATCCACTTCGCCGCGCTGGGCCAGGCCGACCGAGCGGGTATAAGGCACGCTGCGGCGTTGCAAGGTGATGCCTGCCGGCTCGAAGATCTGGCGCAACACGTCCCAGGCCAGCCCCGTACCATCCGCGTTGGTGTAGTCGTTCCATTCCTCGCTGGCCAGCATGATCTTGCCTGGGGGCGACGCTTCATCCGCCTGCACCAGCGGGGCGACGGCACACAACGCAATCAGCAGCCAGTGACGCATAGGCATGGTGACGGTCTCCAACACAGTGTGGACCGTATAAAGGGTAGCGTAGCCCGCCGGTTCATGGCGTTTCGCAAAAATGCTGATAGCCCCGAACGGCCGGGGTGATGTCCTGCCCATTTGCATCGAGCAGCTTCACGCCCTGCCCCGCTTCGACCCGACCGATCACATGGATCGGCCAGCCGTCGGCCTGCAGCGGCGCCAACTGGGCCGGTGGCAAGGTAAATACCAGCACATAGTCGTCGCCGCCACTCAAGGCGGCCACACGCGCCTCGTCATCGCCGACAAACGCCAGCAAGGCCGTGGACAGTGGCAGCTTCTGAAGCTCGATCAGCAGGCCGACAGATGACGCCTTGGCAATATGCCCGCAATCCGCCAGCAGCCCGTCGGAGATATCCATCGCAGACGTGGCCTTGCCCCGTAACGCCAGCCCCAAGGCCAGCTGCGGTTGCGGCGACCAGTAATGCGCCAGCAACGGATCGGCGATGGCCGCCTGTGCACTGCGTTGGCCCAGCACCAGCGGCAAGGCACCGGCAGCGTTGCCCAACTCACCGCCCACACACAGCAGGTCACCCGGCCGTGCCCCGCCGCGCGTCAACGCCTGCCCAGCCGGGACACGCCCCAATACCGTGAGGGTCAGGCTCAACGGCCCACGGGTAGTGTCGCCACCCACCAGGCTCACACCGCAGCGTTGGGCCATGGCGCTCAAACCCTGGGCATAGCGTTGCAGCCAATCGGCATCGACCGTCGGCGTAGTCAAGGCAAGGGTAAACGCAAGAGGGTTGGCGCCCATGGCAGCCAGGTCGCTCACCGCCACAGCCAACGAGCGCTGGCCGAGCAGGAACGGATCGCAAGGGTCGGCAAAATGCACGCCGGCCACCAACGTATCCGTGGAGATTGCCAACTGCTCCCCAGGCGGGAGCGCCAGCAAGGCGCAGTCGTCGCCGATCCCCAGGGCAATGCCTTCGCCGCCTTGCGCACAGGGCGCGGCGGCGAAGTAGTTGCGGATCAGCTCGAACTCACCCATCAGGGACTCAAGCGCAAATCAGCGCTTATGTTCCTTCACTTCGGCTTCACGCAGGCGCGGGGCCAGCTTGTCGAGCACACCGTTGACGAACTTGTGGCCGTCGGTCGAACCGTAGACTTTCGCCAGCTCGATGCCTTCGTTGATCACCACGCGGTACGGTACGTCGACGCGATAGAGCAGTTCCCAGGCCGACAAGCGCATCACGCACAGTTCAACCGGGTCCAGCTCTTCGATGGTCAGGTCCAGGCACGGTGCCAGGGCCGCATCGATCTCGGTCAGGTGGGCATGCACACCGTGCAGGATGTCGTGGAAGTACGGCAGGTCGGCAAAGGTAAAATCGTTGTCGACGCGAAACTGCGCTTCGATTTCGTTCAACGAAGCACCCGCCAGGTGGCGCTGGTACAGCGCCTGGGTCGCCAGCTGACGAGCAGCACGACGCTTCTCGTTCTTCGATGGCTTGCCGGCGTCCGCTGGGCGTGGGTCGCGTGGGTTGAAACGATCGCTCTCGTCGGAAATCACTTGGCCTCCAACTGCGACAGCAGGCTGACCATTTCCAGGGCGGACAGGGCAGCTTCGGCGCCTTTGTTACCGGCCTTGGTGCCGGAGCGCTCGATAGCTTGCTCGATGGAGTCAACGGTCAGCACGCCGAAGGCAACCGGTACGCCGAACTCCATGGATACCTGGGCCAGGCCCTTGGTGCATTCGCCAGCCACGTATTCGAAATGCGGAGTACCGCCACGAATGACCGCGCCCAGGGCGATGATCGCCGCGTATTCGCCCTGCTGTGCGACTTTTTGCGCAACCAGCGGAATTTCGAAGGCGCCAGGGGCACGGATGAGGGTGATATCGCTTTCGCTCACACCGTGGCGAACCAGGGCGTCCACGGCACCGCTTACCAGGCTTTCAACCACGAAGCTGTTGAAGCGGCCAACCACCAGGGCATAGCGGCCTTTGGGGGCGATGAAGGTACCTTCGATGGTCTTCAGGGTCATTCGACAAATCTCTTAAAGAGCCGGGACGCGAAAAAGGCGCCCCTTAGTGATGATTTAACCGCGAACAAGGGGCAAAAATCGCCGGCCTTTATTCGGAGGGCACGTATTCTACAACTTCCAGGTCGAAACCGGATATCGCATTAAATTTCATCGGTGCACTCATCAGGCGCATTTTGCGCACACCGAGGTCACGCAGGATCTGCGAACCGGCACCGACGATGCTGTAGGTGGTCGGTTTTTTCACCGGCGCGTGGTCGGCGGTTTCGCGGATATGCGCCAGCAGCACATCGCCATCAAGCGGGTGACCGAGCAGCAGCACCACACCGCTGCCGGCCTCGGAAACCGCAGCCATGGCGGCCCGCAGGCTCCAGCGCCCCGGTTGCTTGACCATCAGCAGGTCACGCAGCGGGTCCATGTTGTGCACCCGCACCAGGGTCGGTTCTTCGGCGCAGATGTTGCCCAGGGTCAGGGCCATGTGCACGTCGCCTTCCACTGAATCACGGTAGGTCACCAAATTGAATTGGCCCAGTTCGCTGTCCAGAGGCTGCTCGGCAATCCGCTGAACGGTACGTTCGTGGATCATGCGGTAGTGAATCAGGTCGGCAATGGTGCCGATCTTGAGGTTGTGTTCAGCGGCAAAAGCTTCCAGCTCAGGACGACGGGCCATGGTACCGTCGTCGTTCATCACCTCGCAGATCACCCCACTCGGCTCAAAACCGGCCATGCGCGCCAGGTCGCAGGCCGCCTCGGTGTGGCCGGCACGTGCCAGGGTGCCGCCCGGCTGGGCCATCAACGGGAAAATGTGACCCGGGCTGACGATGTCTTCCGCCTTGGCATCTTTGGCGGCGGCGGCTTGCACAGTGCGTGCGCGGTCAGCGGCGGAGATACCGGTGGTGACGCCGGTGGTCGCCTCAATGGAAACCGTGAACTTGGTGCCGAAACCCGAGCCGTTGCGCGGCGCCATCAACGGCAGCTTGAGCAACTCGCAGCGCTCGCGGCTCATGGGCATACAGATCAGCCCGCGGGCGTGCTTGGCCATGAAGTTGATGTGCTCAGGCTGGCAGGCCTCGGCGGCCATGATGATGTCGCCTTCGTTTTCACGGTCTTCGTCATCCATCAGGATGACCATCTTGCCTTGGCGGATGTCTTCAACCAGTTCTTCGATGCTATTGAGCGCCACGCGGCACCCCCTTGGTCAGGATTTCAGGTAGCCGTTAGCGGCCAGAAAACTTTCAGTGATGTTACTACCGGTTGGCTCTGCGGCCTTTTCGCCCAACAGCAGGCGCTCCAGGTAACGGGCCAGCAAGTCCACTTCCAGGTTCACCCGGCGACCCGGCTGGTACGAGGCCATGATCGTTTCGCTGAGCGTGTGGGGAATGATGGTCAATTCAAACTCGGCGCCATTGACCGCGTTCACGGTCAGGCTGGTGCCATCGACGGTGATCGAGCCTTTGTGGGCGATGTACTTGGCCAGCTCTTTGGGAGCCCGGATGCGAAATTCCACGGCACGTGCGTTTTCGCTGCGCGCCACCACTTCGCCGACGCCGTCGACATGGCCGCTGACCAGGTGACCGCCCAGGCGGGTGGTGGGGGTCAGGGCTTTTTCCAGGTTGACCGGGCTGCCCGCCTTGAGGTCATTCATCGCCGTGCAGTCCAGGGTTTCCCGGCTGACGTCGGCGGCAAAGCCGTTGCCCGGCAATTCGATGACCGTCAGGCATACGCCGTTGACGGCGATGCTGTCGCCCAGCTTGACGTCGCCGAGGTCGAGCTTGCCGGTTTCAACCAGCAGGCGTACATCGCCGCCTTTTGGGGTCATGGCGCGGATGCTGCCGATGGATTCGATAATGCCGGTGAACATGGCCTTCTCCAGGAAAACAGGGCTGCGCCGGGCGCAGGCCGGAAATTATACGCTCGCTACTGGCAAAGGAATGGCAGTGACTCGCCAGTCGTCGCCCACAGCGCGCATTTCAGTGATCTTGAGTTGGGGGGCATCCGCCAGTTTCTCAAGCGGCCAGTCCAACAAAGGCCGGGCGGCGGAGCCAAGGAACTTGCCGGCGACGAAAATCACGTACTCGTCCACCAGCCCCTGCTGGGCGAAGGCGCCTGCCAGGCTCGGACCGGCCTCCACCAGCACCTCGTTGACGCCACGCGCGGCCAGGGCAACCAGGGCCGAACGCAGGTCGACCTGACCATCAACGCCCGGCACCACCAGGCATTCAGGGCCCCGCGGGAACTGATTCTCCGGAGTGACGCAGGTGATGACCAGGGCCGGGCCGGCCTTGAAGAACGGCGCGTTGAGCGGCACGCGCAGGCGGCCATCGATCAGCACGCGCAAGGGCGGACGCGACATGGCCAAAGCGGTGGTCGCCTCATCCAGGCCCAGTTCGGCGGCACGCACGGTCAGGCGGGCGCCGTCGGCCAACACGGTGTCGGCGCCGGTCAGCACCACACTGGCTTCGGCACGCAGGCGTTGCACGGCGGCGCGGGCAGCCGGGCCGGTGATCCATTGGCTTTCGCCACTGGCCATGGCGGTGCGGCCGTCCAGGCTCATCGCCAACTTGACCCGCACAAACGGCAGGCCGTGTTCCATGCGCTTGAGGAAACCCGGGTTCAATGCACGCGCCTGCGCTTCCAGCACACCGCTCTGCACCTCGATACCGGCCTGAGCCAGGCGCTGCATGCCACGCCCGGCCACTTCCGGGTTCGGGTCCTGCATCCCGGCGACGACACGCGCCACACCGGCACTCACCAATGCATCCGCGCACGGCGGGGTACGCCCATGATGGCTGCAGGGTTCGAGGGTCACGTACACCGTGGCGCCACGCGCCTTGTCGCCGGCGGCGCGCAGGGCGTTGGGCTCGGCGTGGGGTTCGCCGGTGCGCTCATGCCAGCCTTCGCCGACCACCTGCCCATCGCGCACGATCACGCAGCCTACACGCGGGTTGGGGTGAGTGGTGTACAGGCCCTTGCGCGCCAGTTCCAGGGCGCGGGCCATGTAATGAGCGTCGAGGACAGCCTGCTCGGCAGTGGAAGACGGGTTCATTCTTTGACCGGCTCACGGGCCAGGCGGTCGATCTCTTCGCGGAACTCATTGAGGTCCTGGAAGCGTCGATACACCGAGGCGAAACGGATATAGGCGACTTCGTCGAGCTTTTGCAGCTCGCCCATCACCAGTTCTCCAACCACCAGGCTCTTGACCTCGCGCTCGCCGGTGGCGCGCAGCTTGTGCTTGATGTGCACCAGCGCCGCCTCCAGCCGCTCGACACTCACCGGGCGTTTTTCCAGGGCGCGCTGCATACCGGCGCGTAGTTTGTCTTCGTCGAAAGGCTGGCGGCTGCCGTCGGACTTGATCAGACGCGGCAATACCAGTTCGGCGGTTTCGAAGGTGGTGAAACGTTCACCGCAGGCCAGGCATTCGCGCCGGCGACGCACTTGATCGCCCTCGGCGACCAGACGCGAATCAATGACCTTGGTGTCGTTGGCACCGCAGAAGGGACAGTGCATGGTGGCAGGCAACAAAAAAAGGGAGGGCCATGGTAGCGCATCCCCGTGGCAAGACAAGCCATAGCCTTTACGGTATATAGGCGGGCTATTATGTTTCTTGATTTTCAAACCACGGATTTTGTCACTTCTGGAGCCGTACATGCAGTTACGACCACTGGTTTTACTCGGCCTGTTCAGTTTTCTGGTCGCCTGCAGCAGCGAAGCCCCCAAGCCGACCGCGCCTCAACCGACACCAGCCCAAGAGAAAAAAGTCCCGGGTATTGAAGACCTTGGCCCCTTGCCGGCGTATCAGCGGGAAATCAGCGGCATCCTCAACGGCGTGCCGGCCAATGCCGAAGTCGAATTGGCACTGCTGGTGATCGATGAGCGCAACCGCCCGCAACAATTGCTCGCCAGCAGCGTGTTGTCCGCCAACGGCAAGCCCCTGGCCTTCCGCCTGCGCTTCAACCCCGAGGCGTTCCCGGCCGGTGCGCGGGTTGAATTACGCGGCCGCGCCAGCCAGTCCGGCCAGTTGATCCTGCACCTGCCCGCCGTGCGTATCACCCAGGCGATCACCCAGACCACCGGTCCCTTGCAACTCGTCAAGGCACCATGACGCCACCGCTGCCTCTGCAGCGCGCCCTCAGCGAGTTGATCGGCGATGCGCAACTGGTGCCCTGCCCGCTGCCGGGCACCGAGTTGTCATTGTGGCTGCTGGATGCGGACAACATGGACCGCGAATTCAGCCAGGAAGAAACCCGGCGTATCCTGCATGAGCCGCCCTACTGGAGTTTCTGCTGGGCCAGCGGCCTGGCACTGGCGCGATATCTGGCGGCCAACCCCGAGTGGGTTGCCGACAAACGCGTACTGGACTTCGGCGCCGGCTCCGGCGTGGCCGGGATTGCCGCCGTCAAGGCGGGCGCACGCGAAGTGGTGGCCTGTGACCTTGACCCACTGGCGCTGGCCGCCTGCCGGGCCAATGCCGAACTCAACGGTGTGACGCTGGGTTATTCGGCAGACTTCTTCGCCGAAGCCGACCGCTTCGACCTGATCCTGGTGGCCGACGTGCTCTACGACCGGGCCAACCTGCCGCTGCTGGATCAATTCCTCACCCGTGGCCGCGAAGCGCTGGTGGCCGACTCGCGGGTCAGGGACTTCCAGCACCCGGATTACCGGCGGTTGCAGATCCTTGATGCACTGACACTGCCCGACCTGGCCGAGCCTTGGGAGTTTCGCAAGGTGAGCCTGTACCATTCGCGGCGTTAAACCCGAACGTTACAAATTTCTGGCAATACGTTCGCTGAGACATAAAAGGAATGGCTGTGGAAAATGCCCTCCTTTTGCACGCACTTGGACAATTAATCAGCATGCATTTCCAGACCCCGTCGCCTATCGCCGGTCGTATGAAGGGCTTGCAAAACGCCGGGCAGCTGCCTAACCTTCGCAGTAATACACCCGCCATGCCTCTGGTTGCGTCAGTAACCAAGCACAAATTGTGCGGGTTTTTTATGCTCGGTATTTTTTGAGCATGAGGACATTCAACAAGCCTGCCATAGACGTTCCTGATCAATTGGAACTGCTCAAGCAGCGCGGTTTGCACATTCAAAATGAGGCCCGCGCCGAGTCCTTTTTACAGGTCGTCAGTTTCTTTCGATTAAGCCCTTACATGCGGCCTTTCCAAAAGCCGGAAAGTCTCGACCATCGGTTCCGTGAGGGCAGCCAGTTCCGCCAGTTAACCCAACTGTACGATTTTGACCGGCGCCTTCGATTACTAACGATGGATGCCATCGAAAGAGTTGAGATTGCATCCCGCGCTGTTATCAGCAACCACATGGGACCTACCTACGGTAGCCACTGGTATATGGATCCACGGAGATTTCATTCGACGTTCGATCACCAGCGCCTGCTTTCAACATTGTCGACGAAACAGTCAACTGCATTGCGTGATTACCAGCGCGAATGCGACCGGATCGACAGGCTGAACGCAAATAACTCCAGAAAAGAGCGATTGAAACGCCATAGAGCGAAAGAGAGCTACTCACGCCATTACCCAACGAACTACAACCATCCGGCTTTGATGCCTGGTTGGGCCATGTTGGAGGAACTCACCCTGGGAGATCTATCCCATCTTTACAAAGGCCTGGCCAAGGACACCGATAAAAAAGCCATCGCCAAGCGCCTGAGGCTTGCGGCTCCATTAATGCAGTCCTGGCTGCATACACTGACCACTATTCGAAACATTTGCGCCCATCACTCGCGAATGTGGAATCGAGAACTCGGTATTCGTCCGGAACTGCCAAAGAAAGCCAATTTTCCTTGGCCTGAATATCTTTTCCAACTTGGACCACATGCCCGTATTTTTCCGGTGCTCTGCATTCTTACCCACCTGATGCATCAGATAAGCCCCCACTCCCGCTGGGACCAACGCTTATATCACCTGATCAGTGAGTTTCCCGCCGTTAACCTTAAGTCGATGGGTTTTCCCCGAGATTGGTATGAAGACGCCTTTTGGCAAGCCGCCCGCGAGTGAACGCCAAGCCGCTTCCGGTAGCCCGCGCTAGCCCTTATAGTTGCGCCATTCCCGCTTTATTCGAGACGCCCCATGAGTGAGCCCACGCCGTACATCTTCGATGCCACCACTGCCACCTTTGATCAGGCAGTCATCGAAAACTCGTTCCACAAGCCTGTGTTGGTGGATTTCTGGGCCGAGTGGTGTGCCCCGTGCAAGGCGTTGATGCCGCTGTTGGCGCAGATTGCCGAGAGTTATCAGGGCGAGTTGCTGTTGGCCAAGGTCGACTGCGAGGCCGAGCAGGATATCGTTGCGCGTTTTGGCATTCGCAGCCTGCCGACGGTGGTGTTGTTCAAGGATGGCCAGCCGGTGGACGGGTTTGCCGGAGCGCAGCCGGAGTCGGCGGTGCGGGCGATGCTGGAGCCACATGTGCAGATGCCGCCACCGGCCGCGGCCGACCCGCTGGAACAGGCTCAGGCGTTGTTTGCCGAAGGGCGTATCAGCGAGGCCGAAGCGGTGCTGGTCGCACTGCTGGGCGAGGACAACACCCACGCCGCCGCGCTGATCCTGTACGCACGCTGCCTGGCCGAACGCGGTGAATTGGGCGAAGCCCAGGCGGTGCTGGATGCCGTGAAGAGCGATGATCACAAAGCCGCACTCGCCGGGGCGAAGGCACAGATCACCTTCCTGCGCCAGGCGGCCGACCTGCCGGACGCCGCCGACCTGAAAAGCCGCCTGGCACAAAACCCGCAGGATGATGAAGCGGCCTATCAGCTGGCGATTCAACAACTGGCGCGCCAGCAGTACGACGCGGCGCTGGAAGGCCTGCTGAAGCTGTTTATCCGCAATCGCAGCTACAGCGAAGGCTTGCCGCACAAGACCCTGCTACAGGTGTTCGAATTGCTCGGCAACGACCACCCGCTGGTCACGGTATACCGCCGCAAGTTGTTCGCCGCGCTGTATTAAGCCTCGACCCAACGGTACAGCGGCGTGTCCCCGCCGCTGGCGACTTTGACATTGGCACTGTGTCGCAAGCGCACCAACAGGCGCTTGCCGGACGCGGCATCGCCGGCCAGCCCTTCCAGTTGATCGAGCAATTCCAGCCCGCTGAGTTGCCCGGCCTGGCGCAACAAGTCCTGGGCCTTCTGCCATAGATCATCGGTCTGCTTGACTGGCGCAGCAGTCGCCGCGAGGGGCGCCGGGGCGGCCTGCAACTGCGCGCCCAGCCGGGCCCAGTCGGCGTCGTCCAGCTCCAGGGTCAAATCCACCGGCAGATCGCCAACGGTTCCACGAATTCGCAACATCGTCCTTCCTCCTGCATTTTTCTGACAGGCATGCTCCCACGCGGCTTGCGCAACGCCAAGCGGGCGGTCAAACTCTGCACACACTGTTATAAGATCACATAACAAAACTTTCATGTTCTGGAGCCTTCTCATGCGCCGTCTGCTGCTCGCTTTGCCGTTTGCCCTGCTGCCATTGGCTGTCGCCCACGCTCATGACGAACACGAACATGAACATGAACATGAACATGGCAGCCTCGGCGCCCATGAGCACGGGGTCGGCCGCCTTAACGCCGTGCTCGACGGCCAGGCGCTGGAGGTGGAGTTCGACAGCCCGGCCATGAACCTCGTGGGTTTCGAACACCAGGCCAGCACCGCCGCCGACAAGGCCAAGGTCGCCGCCGCACGCAAACAGCTGGAAAACCCGCTGGCGCTGTTCAACCTGCCCAAGGCCGCCGGCTGCGTGATCAGCACCCAGGAACTCAACAGCCCTCTGTTCGGCGACAAGCCGGAAGCCGAGCATGACGACGACGATGACGACCATGCCACCGACGGCAAAGGCGCCGCCGCACACGAGCATCATCATGATCACAGCGAGATCCACGCCCACTATCAATTCACCTGCGCCACGCCAACGGCATTGAGCAACCTTGACCTGACACAAGTGTTCAAGACCTTCCCCGCGACCCAGAAAATCCAGGTACAACTGATCGGTCCGAGCGGCCAGCAAGGTGTTGAAGCGACGGCCGCCGCAGCCACCCTGAAGTTCTGAACACATGACCCAAGCATTGATCGAACTGTCTGACCTGGGCTTCAGCTGGCCCGGTCACCCCCAGTTGCTGGACATCCCCGCATTCCGCCTGGAAGCCGGTGAAACCCTGTTCCTCAAAGGCCCGAGCGGCAGTGGCAAAACCACCCTGCTCGGGTTGCTGGGCGGCGTGCAGAAACCCAGCCGCGGCAGCATCCGCCTGCTCGGCCAGGAACTCACCGAACTGTCGGCGGGTGCCCGCGACCGTTTCCGCGTCGACCACACCGGCTATATCTTCCAGCAGTTCAACCTGCTGCCGTTTTTGTCGGTACGCGAGAACGTCGAGCTGCCCTGCCACTTCTCCAGGCTGCGCGCGCAACGGGCGGTTCAGCGTCACGGCAGTGTCGATCAGGCGGCTGCCACCTTGCTCGCGCATCTGGGGCTCAACGCCCCGGACCTGCTGGAGCGCCGCGCCGACTCGCTGTCCATCGGCCAGCAGCAACGGGTGGCCGCTGCCCGTGCGCTGATCGGCCAGCCGGAACTGGTGATCGCCGACGAGCCCACCTCGGCCCTGGACCATGACGCCCGCGAAGCGTTCATCCAGTTGCTGTTCGCCGAATGTCGCGAAGCGGGCGCCAGCCTGTTGTTTGTCAGCCATGACCAGAGCCTGGCACCGCTGTTCGACCGCAACCTTTCGCTGGCCGAACTCAATCGCGCCGCCACGCCTGCAGAGGTTTGAGATGTATCTGTTCCGTCTAGCCATGGCCAGCCTGGCTAACCGCCGCTTTACCGCGATCCTCACCGCCTTCGCCATCGCGCTTTCAGTGTGCTTGTTGCTCGCCGTGGAGCGGGTGCGCACCGAAGCACGCAACAGCTTCGCCAGCACCATCAGCGGCACCGACTTGATCGTCGGCGCCCGCTCAGGCTCGGTCAACCTGTTGCTGTATTCGGTGTTCCGCATCGGCAACGCGACCAACAACATCCGCTGGGACAGCTTCGAGCACTTCGCCGCCAGCCCGCAAGTGAAGTGGGCGATCCCGATTTCCCTCGGTGACTCCCATCGCGGTTACCGCGTGATGGGCACCAACCAGTCCTATTTCGAGCATTACCAGTACGGCCGCAAACAGCACCTCGAATTGGCCAGCGGCCGCGCTTTCGCCACCGACCCGTTCGAAGTGGTACTGGGCGCCGAAGTGGCCGACGCCCTGCATTACAAACTCGGCGACAAGCTGGTGCTGGCCCACGGCGTGGCGGTCGTCAGCCTGGTGAAACACGATGACAAGCCGTTCACCGTGGTCGGCATTCTCAAGCGCACCGGCACCCCGGTAGACCGCACGCTGCACATCAGCCTCGGCGGCATGGAAGCGATCCATATCGACTGGCACAACGGCGTACCAGCCCAGGGCAAAGGCCGCATCAGTGCCGATCAGGCGCGCAATATGGACCTCACCCCACAAGCCATCACCGCGTTCATGCTCGGGCTGAACAACAAGATTTCCACCTTCGCCCTGCAACGGGAAATCAATGATTTCCGTGGCGAGCCCATGCTGGCGATCTTGCCGGGCGTGGCCTTGCAAGAGCTGTGGAGCATGATGGGCACCGCCGAAAAGGCGCTGTTCGTGATTTCGTTGTTTGTGGTGCTGACCGGTTTGATCGGCATGCTCACGGCGATCCTCACCAGCCTCAACGAACGACGCCGCGAAATGGCGATATTGCGCTCGGTGGGCGCGCGGCCTTGGCATATCGCCACGCTGCTGATCTTTGAAGCCTTCGCCCTGGCGTTGTCCGGCGTGGTGGCGGGCGTGGGCTTGTTGTACCTGTGCATCGCCGCATCGCGTGGGTATTTGCAGGCCAACTACGGGCTGGACTTGCCGATGTCGTGGCCGAGCGAATATGAATGGACATTGCTCGCCGGTATCCTGTGCGCAGCGTTGTTGATGGGCAGCGTGCCCGCGTGGCGCGCCTATCGGCAATCCCTGGCCGATGGCCTGTCGATCCGTTTATGAGGAAGGCTTCGATGCGTCGTGCCCTGTTTGCGCTGTTGCTGCTGGTGAGCGTGCCCGCCTGGTCCGCCGACCAGCCCAAGGACCTGTCCTGGCAGGAGATGATCCCGCCGGATGCGCCACCGGAAATCCCCAACATGAAACCGTTGCACGACCTGTCGAACATGGCCGATGCCTTGTCGGTCGAGGCGGCGCCCGCGGCCAAGCAGGAACTGCCCAACGCGCCGGTGGTGCAAAGCCTGGACGGCCAGCATATCCGCTTGCCGGGCTATATCGTGCCGCTGGAAGTCAGCGAAGAAGGCCGCACCACCGAGTTTCTGCTGGTGCCGTATTTCGGCGCGTGCATTCACGTACCGCCGCCGCCGTCGAACCAGATCGTGCATGTGAAAAGCGAAATCGGCGTGAAGCTCGATGAGCTCTACCAACCGTATTGGATCGAGGGTTCAATGCAGGTCAAACCCTCCACCAGCGAGTTGGCGGATGCCGGTTACCAAATGGATGCCGAGAAGATTTACGTCTACGAACTGCCGGACTAGCGCTGATTGCCCATTCATTGAGCTGAGTCAAAAGATCGAGCGGAACGATCTTTACCATTGGACGCACAACTTTTAAACGTCCTTTTGGAGCTCCCATGAACAAGTCCCTGCTCGGCGCGTCCCTCTTCGCGCTCGCCCTCGCCGCCCCTGCCGTCCACGCTCACGAAGCGGGCGACATTCTGGTTCGCGCCGGTGCTATCACCGTGAACCCGAAGGCTGACAGCGGCCACGTGAAAGTTGACCAGGGCCCATTGGCGGGCACCAACCTGGGCGGCAAGGCGACCATGAGCAGCGACACTCAGCTGGGCTTGAACTTCGCCTACATGCTGACCAACCACGTCGGTATCGAACTGCTGGCCGCCACTCCGTTCGAGCATGACGTGAAGATCAAGAACACCGCCCTGGGCGCCGCCAACGGCAAGCTCGGCACCTTGAAACACCTGCCGCCGACCCTGAGCGTCGTGTACTACCCGCTGGACAGCAAGTCGGCGTTCCAACCCTACGTCGGCGCCGGTATCAACTACACCTGGATCTACGACGAGCATGTCGGCAGCCGTGCGCAGCAAGCCGGTTTCAGCAACTTCAAGGCCGAGAACTCCTGGGGCTGGGCCGCGCAGATCGGCGCCGACTACATGATCAACGACAAGTGGATGATCAACGCCCAGGCGCGCTACATCGACATCAGCACCAAGGCGACCGTGGACAACAACGCGCTGGGCCAAGGCACTCGCGCCAAGGTAAATGTCGACGTGGACCCGATGGTCTACATGGTGGGTATCGGCTACAAGTTCTAAGCAACACCGTATCACCCTGTGGGAGGGGATTGTGGGAGGGGGCTTGCTCCCGATTGCAGTGCATCAGTCAAATGTATATTGGCTGACACACTGCAATCGGGGGCAAGCCCCCTCCCACATTTGGAGCTTTCCCACATTGGGTTTTGTAGCGGGTCAGGTGTGGCGGTAATAGCGGTCCAGCAATGCCGGCAGCCCCGCCCGCCACGCCCGTGGCTTGATGCCGAAGGTGTGCAGGATTTTCTTGCAGGCCAGCACCGCATGTTGCGGCTCATCGCTCGCATCCGGCCGTGCCGCGTGGGCCTGGGCGGTGGGTGACTCGATGGCCAGCGCGTGATAATTGCGCGCTTCGGTGAGGATCGCCTGGCCCAGGGCCAACGGCGTGGTCGCCTCTTGGCCGGCGTAGTGATAGGTGCCCCACAGCGGTGCCGCGCAATCGAGTTGCTTGAGCACTGAAATGATCACCCGCGCAGCGTCATCCACCGGCGTCGGGTTGCCGCGACGGTCGTCCGCCATCAACAACTCATCGGTTTTTTCGGCACGGGCCAGAAAGCGCCCCAGGGTGCCCTCCACACTGTCATCCAACAGCCAGCCAAAACGCAGCAACACATGCTGCGGGCAGGTCGCGCGCACGCTCTGTTCAATACGCCACAACGCCTGGCCGCGCAGGCCCAAAGGCACCGGCTCGTCTTTTTCGCTGTAGGCGGTGGCGCGGGAACCGTCGAACACACGGTAGCTGGACGGTTGCAGCAAGGTGATGCCGTGGTGCTGGCACAGTTCAGCCAGGCGTTCGATGGCGAACTCCTGGGCGGCCAGACGGCTTTCGCTGACGGCCTCGGCCTGGAACCAGTCGAAATAGTAGGCGAGGTTGATCAACGCATCGGGACGGGTGTCGTCGAGCAGTTGGGTGAGGCTCGCGGCATCCCAGCCATCTTGGGGCGGTTTGGGTGCGAGGAAACCGATGTCTTCCTCTGCACCGAGGCGAATCAGCGCCTGCCCGAGGGCATTCCCGCCGCCCAGTAACATAAGGCGCATTCGCATAGATTGAGCAGGCCCGGTCTGTGTGGAACGAAGGTTTTTGGATATTTGTAAGAATCGTTGCATTTTGCGGGTTTATCGCGCAACCGTCACGGATAAAAGTGTGGGGTTGCAACTTGTCGGGGCCGGCGCCATAACTGAGCGCATGAACCTTCCTGAATCCACGGACACGGCCCTGGACGGCTTCCACCCCGCCGTCAGCGCCTGGTTCCGCAATACCTTCCCCTCGGCGACCGATGCGCAGGCACAGGCCTGGCCGCTGATCCGCCAGCGCCGCTCGACCCTGATCGCCGCGCCCACCGGCTCCGGCAAGACGCTGACCGCCTTCCTGGCGGTACTCGATGACCTCGTCCATCAGGGCCTGGCCCATGGCGGGCAACTGCCGGATGAAACGCTGGTGGTGTATGTGTCGCCGCTCAAGGCGCTGTCCAACGACATCCAGATCAACCTGCAAAACCCCTTGGCGGGCATCACCGCACAGTTACAGCGCCAGGGCCTGCCGCCATTGGTGATCCGCACCGCCGTGCGCACCGGCGACACCCCGCAGAAAGACCGCGCCCTGATGCGCAAGCGCCCACCGCATATCCTGGTGACCACTCCAGAATCGCTGTATGTGCTGCTGGGCTCGGACTCCGGCCGGCAGATGCTGGGCAGCACCCGCACGGTGATCGTCGATGAGATACACGCCATTGCCGCCAGCAAGCGCGGCAGTCACTTGGCGTTAAGCCTGGAGCGCCTGCAAGGGCTGTGCACCGAACCGCTGACGCGGATCGGCCTGTCGGCCACGCAAAAACCTATCGAGGCGGTCTCGCGCTTTCTGGTGGGCACGGGGCGCGCGTGCGCCATCGTCGATATCGGTCATGCACGGGCTCGCGACCTGGATATCGAAGTGCCGCCAGTGCCGCTTTCGGCGGTGATGGCCAACGATGTGTGGGAATTGGTCTACGACCGCCTCGCCACACTGGCCCGCGAACACCGCACCACCCTGATATTCGTCAATACCCGGCGCCTGGCCGAACGCCTGGCGCGGCATTTGAGCGAGCGCCTGGGCAAGGCTGCCGTGGCCGCGCACCATGGCAGCCTGGCCAAGGAGCTGCGCCTGGACGCCGAGCAGCGGCTCAAGGCCGGCGAGTTGCAAGTACTGATTGCCACGGCGTCGCTGGAACTGGGCATTGATATCGGCGACGTGG
This sequence comes from Pseudomonas sp. R19M, assembly GCF_050312585.1. NCBI lineage: Bacteria > Pseudomonadati > Pseudomonadota > Gammaproteobacteria > Pseudomonadales > Pseudomonadaceae > Pseudomonas > Pseudomonas sp. R19M. The sequence continues at coordinate 55,901 of NZ_JBNPJV010000105.1, read as the reverse complement.
ACCTGGTGTGCCAGATCGGCTCACCCGGTTCGATCAACGGCTTTCTGCAACGGGTTGGCCGTTCCGGGCATCAGGTCGGCGGCACGCCCAAGGGCCGTCTGTTTGCCACTACCCGCGATGACTTGATCGAATGCGCCGCCCTGCTCGACTGCGTCAGGCGGGGCGAGCTGGATACGCTGCAGATTCCCGTGGCGCCGCTGGACGTACTGGCTCAGCAGATCATCGCCGAAGTCAGCGCCCAGGAATGGCCGGAACAGGCGCTGCTCGAGCTGGTTCGGCGTGCCTCACCCTACGCCGCGCTGGATGAGCGCCATTATCAGGCGCTGCTGCATATGCTCAGCGACGGCTATAACGGGCGCCAAGGCATCCGCAGCGCCTACCTGCACCGCGACGCGGTTACCCATACCCTGCGCGGCCGCCGGGGTGCCCGGCTGACGGCCGTCACCAGCGGCGGCACCATCCCCGACAACGCCGACTACAGCGTGCTGCTCGAACCCCAGGGCTTGAATATCGGCAGCGTCAATGAGGACTTCGCGGTGGAAAGCATCGCCGGGGATATCTTTCAGCTCGGCAATACGTCCTACCGAATTGTGCGCGTGGACGCCGGCAAGGTGCGCGTCGAGGATGCCCACGGCCAGCCACCGACCATTCCTTTCTGGCTCGGCGAAGCGCCTGGGCGCAGCAACGAGCTGTCGGCGGCGGTGGCGCGCTTGCAGGGGCAACTGGACGCCCTGCTCGGCGCCAGCCCGGGCGACTTGCAAGCCGCGCTGGGCTGGCTCACCGACACCCTCGGCCTGAACCGCGCCAGCGCCGAGCAGATTCTCGATTACCTGGCCCGCGCGCGCCTGGCACTGAGCGCCTTGCCGTCACAGGACACGCTGATCATGGAGCGCTTTTTCGACGAGTCCGGCGGCACTCAACTGATCATCCACACACCGTTCGGCAGCCGCCTCAACCGCGCCTGGGGCCTGGCCCTGCGCAAGCGGTTTTGTCGCACGTTCAATTTCGAGTTGCAGGCCGCCGCCAGTGAAAATGCCATCGTGCTGTCGCTGTCCACCAGCCACAGCTTTGCGCTGGATGAGGTGTGGCGGTATCTCAACAGCCACAGCGCCGAGCACATCCTGATCCAGGCCGTGCTGGATGCGCCGTTGTTCGGCGTGCGCTGGCGCTGGAACGCCGGCGTGGCCCTGGCGTTGCCGAGGTTTACCGGTGGGCGCAAGGTGGCGCCGCAGATCCAGCGCATGAAAAGCGAAGACCTGATCGCCAGCGTGTTCCCCGACCAGATCGCCTGCCTGGAAAACCTGGCCGGGGAGCGTGAAGTCCCCGACCACCCACTGGTCGAACAAACCCTCGACGACTGCCTGCACGAAGCCATGGACAGCGATGCCTGGCTGGCCCTGCTGCGACGCATGGAGCGCGGCGAAGTGCGCCTGATCAGCCGCGACCTGCCGGCGCCCTCGCCCATGGCCGCCGAAATCCTCAGTGCCCGCCCCTACACCTTTCTCGACGACGCCCCGCTGGAAGAACGCCGCACCCAGGCCGTGCTCAACCGGCGCTGGAGCGACCCGCAGAGTACCGACGACCTCGGTGCGCTGGACGCCGACGCTATCGCCGGCGTGCGTGAAGAAGCCTGGCCGGCGCCCAACGGCCCGGATGAAATGCATGAGGCACTGATGAGCCTGGCGTGTATCGCCGCCCGTGAAGTCACGCCGCAATGGGCCGCGTGGCTGCAGGCCTTGGCCCAGGCTGGGCGCGCCTATCCGTTGCCCAACGGCCTGTGGGTGGCCGTGGAACGCTTGAGTTGCTTGCAGGCGATTTATCCCGGCAACTGGCCGCTGCTGCCGGGCTTCGATGAACCCTGGAGCTATGATGAAGCGGTGGTAGAAGTGCTGCGCGCACGCCTGGGCGGGTTCGGCCCATTGAGCCTGAGCGAAATCGCCGCGCCCCTGGAACTGCCGGTGAGCGATGTCACCCAGGCACTGGCGCGTCTGGAGCAGGAAGGCTATGTGCTGCGCGGTCGCTTCAGCCCCGGCGCCAACGCAGAACAATGGTGCGAACGGCATTTGCTCGCGCGCATTCATCGCTACACGGTCAAGCGCCTGCGCCGCGAAATCGAACCGGTGGCGTTGCAGGACTTCATGCGTTTTCTGTTTGATTGGCAGCACCTGTCCACCGCCACACGCGGCCAGGGCAGCGCCATGTTGGCGCAAGTCATGGCCCAGTTCGAAGGCTATGCCGCAGCCGCATCCGCCTGGGACACCGACTTGCTCAATGCGCGACTCAAGGACTACACCTGCACCTGGCTCGATGAGCTGTGCCGCAGCGGCAAGCTGGTGTGGATGCGTTTGAGTAACAAGGCCAGCGCCAGCGCATTGCGCAGTACCCCGGTCGTGCTGTTGCCCCGCAGCCAGGCGCCATTGTGGAGTGGGCTGACCGAGCTGACCGACAGCGCGACGTTGTCGCCCAAGGCGCAGAAAGTCCACCAAGCCCTGCGTGAACAGGGCGCGCTGTTTTTTGATGAACTGGTGCATGAAGCTCACCTGCTGCGCAGTGAACTGGAAACCGCATTGCAGGAACTGGTGGGTGCCGGGTTGGTGAATGCCGACAGCTTTGCCGGGCTGCGTGCGCTGACCACGCCCGCCAGCAAACGCCAGGCGCGCAGCAGCCGGCGTGGGCGTGGCGCCTTTGTCGGTGGAATGGACGATGCCGGCCGTTGGGCCTTGGTGCGCCGCTCAACCAGCGCCGCCGGCGCGCATTCGGCCGAAACGCTGGAGCATGTGGCGATGACGCTGCTGCGCCGTTATGGCGTGGTGTTCTGGCGTTTGCTGGAGCGCGAGGCGGAGTGGCTGCCGAGCTGGCGGGAGTTGCTGCGCACCTTTCACCGGCTGGAGGCGCGTGGGGAAATCCGTGGCGGACGCTTTGTCAGTGGCTTGGCGGGGGAACAGTTTGCGTTGCCGGAGGCGATCCCGTTATTGCGCGAAGTACGCCGCAGGCCACACGACGGCAGCCTGGTTGCCGTATGTGGCGCGGACCCGTTGAACCTGGTCGGTACCCTGTTGCCGGGCAGCAAGGTGCCGGCACTAAGCGGGAACCGGATTGTGTACCGCGACGGGTTGCCCGCAGCGGTGCTGGTGAGCGGCAAGCAGCAACTGCTGGTGGATACGGATCAGCAGGCGGTGCAGGAGAAGTTGATCAGGCATTGAAATGGGGGGCCTCATCGGGAGCAAGCCCCCTCCCACAAGGGGAATGCCGGAAAAAACGACCCGGTCATTGAGGGCGCGGTTGTTCGGTCAGCTCCCCTGACGCCGGTACCTCTTCATCCGGCTCATCCACCTGGGCGTTGCGCTTGGGCAACAGAACCTGCTGTGGATAAGTTTGCGCGAAGTGCACCTGCGCACAGTTATCCACAAGCTTTTTCAGGCGCTGGTTGAACGCACGGCTGACGGCATATTGGCCGCCCGACACCGTGCGGAACTGCGCGGTGAGCACCACGCCATTGAGGTCCATCTTGTCGACGCCGAAGACCTCCAGCGGCCCTTGCAGGTTGTACTTGAGGAACACGTCATCACGGATCGACTGCCCGGCCTCGCGGATCAGCTCCACGGCTTTATCCACGTCGGTGTCGTAGGTGAACTGCACCGAGAAGAACGCATAGGCAAATTGCCGCGACTGGTTCGTGACCGCCTTGATCTGCCCGAACGGCACCGAGTGCACAAAGCCTTTGCCGTCGCGCAGGCGCAGGGTTCGGATGGTCAGCCCCTCGACCGTACCGGCGTGGCCGGAGTCCAGCACCACCCAATCGCCAATCGACAGGGTGTCTTCGATGATGATGAACAGGCCGGTGATCACGTCCTGCACCAATTGTTGGGAGCCAAAACCGATGGCCAGGCCGACCACACCGGCACCCGCCAACAGCGGCGCGACGTTGATCCCCAGATTGGCCATGGTGGTGATCGCGCAGATCACCACCAGGATGATTTTCACCGCATTGCGCAGCAGCGGCAGGATGGTTTTGACCCGCGTGCTCGGCTGGCGGCCGGAGCGCTTGTTCACCGGTGGCTTCAACGCCTCCTGGATCGCCGTATCGAGGACCACCCAGAACAGCCAGGTCACCAGCAGGATCAGGCCGATACTGCTCAAGGAGTCACTGATCGCCCGGCCGACCGAGTTGCGCTGGGCAAATTCAAACAACGACACGCCCCAGATACGCCCGAGAATTTCGATAAACGCGATGGCCATGACAATGCGCAGGATCGCGTGCAACAGGCTGAGGAAGCGCTCCTTGTAGGCGCTGCTGCGCTGGATCGCCACTTGGCTGCGAGACTTGAACAGGTGTTGCAGCACCGTACTGAGGAACACCGTGCCAATCAGCAAGATCGTGGTGAACAAGGCGCAACGCAGGGCCTTCTGACTATCGTCGCCGGCGCCGATCAGGTTGATCGCCGAGACCAGCACCATCAACAGGATCGGCCAGTACCACAAGCCGGAAAACACCCGCAGCGATTGTTGCAGCGCCGGGTGTTTCAGGCGTTGGGCCAATGGCCGATTGCGAATCAAATGGGCCACGGGTCGCCGTAGGCGTATCACCAGTACGCCAAAGATCACCGTGGCAAACAGCCCCGTGAACACCGCAATGCTACTGGTGATATTGCCGCCCAGTTGCCGGGCGATCTGCGGGCTGGTCAAGGCATCGCTGAGCGCGGCCAGAAAGCCGATCAGGAACAATGGCCTGGGCGAGTAACCGCGAATAATCCGCACGGCCGCACGCTTATGCCCGACGTTGAACATGACGATGACGCACAACAACATCGAGGTGGAAAAAATGCCGCTGCTGGTGGCATAGGCGAAACACAGCGCCAGCGCACGCCCCACGGACGAGGGTAGAAAGTGGCTGACGTAAAGCGTCAGTGGCAGGCACACCAGTGCCGGCAGGGTGTAGGGCAGCACGTAACCCAGCAGCGCTTGCAGGCGCCCACGCCGCTCAATGAAGCGCCGGCGACTCAAGCGCCGTACGATCAAACGTCCCAGCAGCATCAACAGCGCAAAGGCGCCGCCCCATACCCCGGACAGCAGCAGGAAATCCCCGGCCACGCTCCACGGCGAGCGCTGGGCGGTCTGGTCGACCAGGCGCCCGACCTCATCCGCCGCACGGTCGGCGCGAAGCCGCCAGGCATCGATGAGGTTTTGATTGAGGTCGAGTTTGTCTTGCACGTCGTCGATGCTCGAGCTGATGGCGCCGAGCAAGCCTCCTTCCACCAACAGTTCCGGCTTGGCCGGTTCGGCAGGCGCCGCCGCCGGAGCCGGCGCAGTCGTGGCAGCTTGCAGCACGCCGTTGCCAAACAACAGCAGCGCACCGAGCAGTAATGCGGTCTTGAGAGTGGGCAAAACAGCGGCTCCTTCAGCAGGGTCTGTAAGGAACTGACGGGTTTGCGCCCTGATCGTTCCCCTCGCCTTACTTTTGCGCACGAGGCAAATATCAAATGCCAATCCTTGGCTTTTTCCGCACAAGCCAAACTCAGACACTGCGCTCCTGAATCAAACCCACCGGAGTTGCAGCCATGCCCATTGCCTTGCTCGCGCTGACCCTCAGCGCTTTCGCCATCGGGACGACCGAGTTCGTTATCGTTGGCCTGTTACCCACCATCGGCACCGACCTGGGTGTCGACCTGCCGTCCGCCGGCCTGCTGGTCAGCCTCTACGCCCTGGGCGTCGCCATCGGCGCGCCGGTGCTCACCGCCCTCACCGGCAAAGTGCCGCGCAAATTGCTGCTGCTGTCGTTGATGGTGCTGTTCACCCTCGGCAACCTGCTGGCCTGGCAGGCGCCGAGTTATGAGTCCCTGGTGCTGGCGCGGATCGTCACCGGCCTGGCCCATGGCGTGTTTTTCTCGATCGGCTCGACCATCGCCACCAGCCTTGTGCCCAAGGAAAAAGCCGCCAGCGCAATCGCCATCATGTTTACCGGCTTGACCGTCGCCCTGGTCACCGGCGTACCGCTGGGCACCTTCATCGGCCAGCATTTCGGCTGGCGTGAAACCTTCCTGGCCGTCTCGGCCCTGGGCGTCATCGCGTTTATCGGCAGCCTGATCTATGTGCCGAAAAACATCAGCCACAGCAAACCCGCGTCACTGCTGCAACAACTGCAAGTGCTCCAGCAACCGCGCCTGCTGCTGGTGTATGCCATGACCGCCATCGGCTACGGCGGCTCGTTTATCGCGTTCACCTTCCTTGCGCCGATCCTTCAGGATATCTCGGGCTTCAGCGCCAGCACGGTGAGCCTGGTGCTGCTGGTGTACGGCGTTTCGGTGGCCGCCGGGAATATCTGGGGCGGCAAGCTTGCCGATAAACGCGGCCCTATCAGTGCCTTGAAAATCATCTTCGCCCTGCTCGCGGCGGTGTTGTTCATGCTGACGTTCACCGCAGCGAGCCCGTGGCTGGCCCTGGCCACCGTACTGGTGTGGGGCGCGGTCGCCTTCGGTAACGTGCCGGGCCTGCAGGTGTATGTGGTGCGCCAGGCTGAGCATCACACCCCGCAAGCGGTGGATGTGGCATCGGGGCTGAATATCGCCGCGTTTAACCTGGGTATCGCCGGTGGCGCCTGGGGCGGTGGTTTGATCGTGGCGCATATGGGGCTGATCCACACGGCCTGGATCGGTGGCCTGGTGGTGCTGGTGGCATTGGCACTGACGGCATGGAGTGGCCGGCTGGACCGGTTGGGGCCGGTGTATGCCGAGTCGTCGAACCCTGTCGTCGCCGGGCACTGAAGCCGTCGCAGCGCAAACGCCAGGGGGGAGCGGGCTTGCTCGCTCCCTCCTGGGTATGTGCCGTCTGTAGGAACGGGGAAACTTTCCGCCGAGTCTCTCAGTCATCCCTGAACAGCGGTCAACCGACCCATCATTCACGGGAGCAACCATGGCGGCGATACACATCGGCATTTCCGGCTGGCGCTACAAGCCTTGGCGCGGGGATTTCTACCCCGAGGGGCTGACCCAGAAACGTGAGTTGCAGTTTGCGTCACGCGCCGTCAACAGCATCGAAATCAACGGCTCGTTCTACGCGCTGCAAACTCCCAAGCGCTACGCCGAGTGGTATGCGCAGACGCCTGAAGACTTCCAGTTCAGCGTCAAGGCGCCGCGCTATATCACGCATATCCTGCGCCTGCGCGAGGTGCACAAGGCGATGGCCAATTTCTTCGCCTCAGGTGTACTGGAGCTGAAAGAAAAGCTTGGGCCGATCCTCTGGCAGTTCCCGCCCAGCTTCCAGTTCGACCCGCCACTGTTCGAAGCCTTCCTGGCCGAATTACCCACCAATACCCAACAAGCCGCCGCCCTCGCCCGCCAGCATGAGCCGCGCCTGAATGGCAAGGCAAGCATGCAACCCCATGGCAAGCGAGCGTTGCGCCATGCCGTGGAGATTCGCCATAAAAGCTTTGCGGTACCGGAATTCGTGCAGATGCTGGCAACACACGGCGTGGCACTGGTGGTCGCAGACACCGCCGGCAAGTGGCCCTATCTCGAAGACGTCACCGCCAATTTCCTTTACCTGCGCTTGCACGGCGACAAAAAGCTGTACGCCAGCGGCTACAGCGACGAAGCCCTCAAGCGTTGGGGCGATCGTATCGAGTGCTGGGCGCAGGGCAAGCAACCGGCGGATGCGCATCTGGTCGCCCCGCAACGCAAGCCCCGCGCCCTTAAACAGCGCGAGGTCTTCTGCTATTTCGACAATGACATCAAGGTGCGTGCGCCCTTTGATGCACGCCAATTGCTGCAGCGTTTCGGGCTGGACAAACACCTGGCGACAACGCCCGGCACATTGCCGGAGCCGGGGGTGTTGCCATGACCCAAGTGGAGCTGGTCCCTACCCCACCCACCACGGCTATCACGCATTTCACGGTGCTGACGGTGAATATCCACAAGGGCTTCACCGCGCTGAATCGACGCTTCATCCTGCCCGAGCTGCGTGAAGCGGTGCGCAGCGTCGGCGCCGATATGGTGTTCCTGCAGGAGATCCACGGCACGCACGAACGCCACCCCCAGCGCTACAGCGACTGGCCGAATATGCCGCAGTACGAGTTCCTCGCCGACAGCATCTGGCCGCAGTTCGCTTACGGGCGCAATGCGGTCTACCCCCATGGCGATCACGGCAACGCGCTGTTGTCGAAATTCCAGATCGTGCGCTACGACAACCTCGATATCTCGCAAAGCGGGCATGAAAACCGTGGCCTGCTGCATTGCGTGCTGCGCTTGCCGGGCACCGGGCAGGAAGTGCACGCGATCTGCATTCATTTAGGTTTGCGTGAGGTGCATCGCCAGCAGCAATTGCGCTTGCTGGAGCAGCGCATCAGCGAGATTCCCGCCACGGCGCCGTTGGTGGTGGCCGGCGATTTCAACGACTGGCGCCAGAAGGCCGACCTGAGCCAGAGCGGCCTTCAGGAAGTCTTCGTGCAAGCCCTGGGCAAGCCGGCGCGCACATTTCCTGCACGCCTGCCTTTGCTGGCATTGGACCGAATTTACGTGCGCAATTTGAAGGTGCATAACCCCAGGGTACTGACGACACGGCCGTGGTCCCATCTGTCGGACCATGTACCGCTGTCGGTGGAGATCGAACTATGACCGTTGCCGTAGAGCATATTTCCACTGACCAGCCGCCAGACGAAGCCAAGGCCCGCGACCTGGATTACGGCTGGCAGAGCGGTAACCAGGTCGAGTTGCTGGAGAACGGCGAGGCGTACTTTCCACGGGTCTTCGATGCCTTGCGTAACGCCCGACGGGAGATCCTGCTGGAGACCTTCATCCTCTTCGAAGACAAGGTCGGCCATGAGCTCAAGGCCGTGCTGATCGAGGCCGCGAAACGCGGAGTGAAGGTCGTGGCCAGCCTGGATGGGTTTGGTTGCGGCGAGCTGAGCCCGGCGTTTCTGGGGGAACTGGCCGAAGCCGGAGTGGTGGTGCAGATGTTCGACCCGGCGGCCAAGACGCTGGGCATTCGCACCAATTGGTTTCGTCGCCTGCACCGCAAGATTGTGGTGGTGGATGCCGAAGTCGCGTTCATCGGCGGCATCAATTTCTCTGCCGATCACTTGGGTGATTATGGCCCCGAGGCCAAGCAGGATTATGCGCTGCGCATTATCGGGCCGGCGGTGGCGGACCTGCATCATTTCGCGCTTGCGCAAAGTGGCCGCCAGGTACGCACGCGCCGCGGCTGGCGGCGGCGCCAGCAGAGGCCGTCGCTATGGAACACCGAAAACGGCGATGGCCAGGTGCGCCTGATTTACCGCGATAACGTGCAGCACCGCGATGACATCGAAGAAGCCTACATCCACGCCTTGAGCCAGGCACAACAACGCGTGGTGATCGCCAACGCCTACTTTTTCCCCGGCTATCGCCTGTTGCGCGAAATCCGCAATGCCGCGCGCCGGGGCGTGCACGTGCAACTGATCATGCAGGGCCAGCCTGACGTGTTGTTGGCCAAACTGGCGGCGCGCACGCTCTATGGTTATCTGCTCAAGGACGGCGTGGTGATTCACGAGTACTGCGAGCGCCCGCTGCACGGCAAGGTGGCGCTGGTGGATGACGACTGGAGCACCGTGGGTTCAAGCAATCTGGACCCGTTGAGCCTGGCGTTGAACCTGGAAGCCAATGTGCTGATCCGCGATCGTGCATTCAATCAGCATCTGTATGAGCGCCTGGAAAACCTGGCCAACAACCATTGCCGCACCCTGCCGGAAAACCGCAAGCAGCGCCTGTGGCTATGGCGTTTGACCGTCGGGTTCCTGGTGTTTCATGTGATGCGGCATTTCCCGGCGCTGGCAGGCCGGTTGCCGAAGCACAAGCCTCGACTCGAACCTTTTGAGGTCCAGCACCATGACATCTGATGCCCAAGGTTCGCGGTTCAAGCGCTGGAAAAAACCGCTGACCATCGCCTTCTTCCTGTTGCTGATCGTGCTGTTCACCTTGCTCGCACGGCGTATCGATTGGAGCGAAGTGATCCAGACCCTTGGCGATTTCAAGGTGCGCACACTGGTGATCGCCAGCGCGCTGACGCTGTGCAGTTTTTTGGTGTACGCCAGCTTCGACCTGATCGGCCGCACCTATATTCGCCAGCCCCTGGTGTGGAAGCAGATTTTGCCGGTGGGCATCATCAGCTACGCGTTCAACCTCAACCTGAGCGCCTGGGTTGGCGGTATCGCCATGCGTTACCGGCTGTATTCGCGGCTGGGGGTCAGCACCGCCAATATCGCCAAGATTCTCGGCCTCAGCCTGGCGACCAACTGGTTCGGCTACATGGCGATAGCCGGGGTGATTTTCAGCAGCGGGCTGGTCAGCATGCCGCCCGGCTGGAAAGTCAGCAGCGCTGCGCTGCAAGGCATTGGTGCTGTGTTGGTGCTGGTCAGCCTTGGGTATCTGCTGGCCTGCCGGTATTCGAAAAAACGCGCCTGGACGATTCGCGGCATGGAAATCAACCTGCCGTCCCTGCGCATGGCGTGCTTGCAGTTGATGTTGGGGGCGCTGAACTGGTCGCTGATGGCCGCAGTGATCTTCACCCTGCTACCGGCCAAACTGGACTACCCACTGGTGCTGGGCGTGCTGCTGATCAGCGCGATTGCCGGGGTGCTCACCCATATACCGGCCGGGCTGGGCGTACTGGAAGCGGTGTTCATTGCGCTGATGCAGCATGAGGCGTCACGGGGCAGCTTGCTGGCGGGGTTGATCGCCTATCGGGCCATCTACTTTATTGTGCCGCTGTTGATCGCGCTGATGATGTACCTCGGCGTGGAAGCCAAGGCCAAGGCGCTCAGGGTCAAGAAGACACCCGCATGAACGCTCTACCGGGCCTGGATGATACTCAACCGTTCGCCCACCACCATCTCGGTGACCCAGTCCACCAGGATTGAGGTGTAGGCCTGCTGGGACACCGGATCGCTGAGGGAATGGTCGGCCCCATCGATGATGCGATGCGTCAGGGAATGCGTGTGCTGGCACGCCGCCCGGTAGCTCATGATCGTCGCGTGGGGCACATGGTCATCGGTTTCCGATTCGACAATCAGTACATCCCCGGTAAACACGGAACACGCGTGCAAGGCGCGATTGGTCTCGGCGTGAACCAGCGTACTGCGGTAATCCATCAGGTCGGCCTTATCCAGATCGCGTTTGGGCTTGAGCCATTCCTGGTCGCGGTACAGCGCAGGCACGCGCAACGCCAGCCAGCGCACGGGGCGCAACGAGGTGAGTATCGCCGCGAGGTAGCCGCCGTAGCTGGTGCCCACCACGGCCACGGCCGAGGTATCGATTGCCGGGTGCGCCAGTAACCGATCGTAGGCCGCCAGCAGGTCGCGCAGGTTGTCTTCACGAGTCACTCGCGCCAATGGAATGCCACTACCGGCGTGGCCGCGCAGGTCGAAGGTCAGGCACACGCACCCCAGGCCGGCAATGCCTTTGGCGCGTTCAAGGTCGCGCTCCTGGCTACCGCCCCAGCCGTGCACAAACAATACCCCGGGTACTTTGGACTTGGGGCTCAGGAACGTAGCGCTCATCTGTTCGTCGTCAATGTCGATCGCAATGCTTTCGCTTCTAGCCGTCATAAGTTTTAACCGTCACGTACTTGAGAAGAAATTCGCTGTTTTGCGCCGGGCCGCGATACACCTCGATGGCGTCGGCGGGCAGCGGTTGGTCCTCGTAGGTTTCCACTGAGGACACACGGATCGCACGCAGGCCGGGATCGTTGATAAACGTTTGCAGGGCGGCGACTTCCGCACTGCTGGCCCCGCCCATGCGCCAGGATTGTTCAAGCACGCCACTGCGACGCTGGCCGTCGTTGTCCAGGCCCTGGGCGATGTCGTAGTTGCGCCGTGAAGCATAAAAACCGGGGTACGCTTCATCGGCCGCCGTGTCGAAAACCCTGGCTTGTATGATGGCTTCGCGCACGTCATCGGACAGTTCGAGCTGCAACAGGTCGTCGTAGCCTCCCGGTACCACCAGCAGGTTGGAGCCGCCGTAGACGTCTTCGCCCTGCCCGTCTGTGGTCAGGTATTGCTCGCCGCAGTAGCTCAACACGTGACCGGCGATAAAACTCTGCCCCACGCTGTGGGTGACCACATCGTGCAGGTCCTGCTCCAGCACCATGCCTTCACTGAAACGTTGCGCGGCGTCGGGCCGTGCCAGCACCGCGTCAAGTTCATCCACGCTGTGGATAACTTCCTGGCCACGCCCCGCGCAGGCATGCACGGGTTTCATGCGAATGGGCCCGCTGTAGAGCAGACGAGTGGCCGCAGGTCGTGCGTCTTCCTGGGCAAAAACGCTCAAGCCGTCCAATACGACGGTTCGCACACGCTCGCAGAACAGCGTTGACCAACCTTCGGGGGTCTTGGCTTGCGGGCTGAGCACACCATGACTGATGGCTTTGGTGCAGATGAAATCGTGATCGACGTAGCCGCCCCACAGGTCTTCCGGGCCATGGACATTGAGTGCGCGTGCCTGGGCCTGGCCCACCAGGGTTTGTGTGGGTAAAAGGTACAAGGCTCGTCCGGCATGCAACTCGGGGTCGTAGCTGCCACCGAATCTGAGCCCCAGAATCTGCGCCAGCCAGCGTGCCAGGGCACGGTTGGTTTCCACCTCGTGCAACGGCGCACCCCCGCGTGTGGAGTGAGCGACTACCAGCCTCTTGCGTTGAATCGGGGTCATGCGTCCCCCTTGGCCATCCCGCCATGTATGTGGGGATAAGGTTGCAGGGATCACGCCAAGGCGCGCTGAAAAAGGACGTTTGTGAAATCAAGCAGTTGCAAAGAAAGCGATGGCAGTTAGCCTGTTTTATTCTGCACGACGCCGCTTTAAGGTGGTGGCGTTCTGCACGATTCTGCGCAGCCCATCATCCATCGCGAGGCAACACACATGGTCAAGCAAGCACTCATCCTGATCGATATCCAGAATGACTATTTCCCCCAGGGTAAGTGGCCGCTTGACGGCGTGGAGACTGCGGCGGACAAGGCCGCACAGGTACTGCAGGCGTTTCGCCAGAAAGGCGATGCGGTGATCCATGTACGTCATGAGTTCACCTCCGACGACGCTCCGTTCTTCACGCCGGGCTCCGAGGGTGCCCACCTGCACAGCAAAGTGCTGAATGAGGGCAACGAGCCGGTGGTACTCAAACACTTTGTGAACGCCTTTCGCCAGACTGACCTGCGCACCCTGCTGGAACAGCGCAGCATCACCGAACTGGTGGTGGTCGGCAGCATGAGCCATATGTGCATCGACGGCGTGGTACGGGCTGCCGCAGACCTGGGGTACAAGGTCACAGTGATTCATGACGCCTGTGCGACACGGGACCTGGAGTTCAACGGCCAACTGATTCCAGCGGCGCAGGTGCATGGGGCCTACATGGCGTCGCTGGCATTTGGTTATGCCGCCGTGATGTCGGCGGATGAGTACCTGGAGGCGCAAGCGGCGGCGGTGTGACCACCACTTGGCGTGGTTGCGTCAGCGGGTTGCGATAATGAACAGGCGCGGAAACGGCAGCAGCACGGTGCCATCGCCCAGGGCTGGGTAAGCCTGGGTAATCCGCGCCGTGTATTGCTGGAGGAAGTCAGCCCTTTCATCCTCGCTCAAAGGCGCGAGGAACGGCCTGAGGGCAGAGCCCTTGAACCATTCCACCACTGCGGCGTGATCCGCCAATGGGTGCTGGTAGGTGGTGCGCCATACATCCACTGTGCTGCAATGTTTGCTCAGCAATTCGTAGTAGTAGCTCGCGGTGTGGCGTTCATTGTGTTTGACCGCGCCGATCTTGGCGGACCACGGGCCATCTGCCGCCACTTCGCGGGCAAGCCGGTGGGCGGGTTCATCGAGGTTGTCCGGTGTTTGCACCGCCAGCGTGCCACCGGGCGTCAGTTGCCGGACCAGATGCGGGTAAAGCGTGGCGTGGTCGGGCAGCCATTGCAGGGACGCGTTAGCCAAAATCACATCGAAGGTTTGCGCAGGTTTCCAATCACCGATATCCGCCCGTTCGAAGTTCAGCGCGGGCAGCCGTTGACGGGCGTCCGCCAGCATGTCTTCGGAGTTGTCCATACCGGTAATGCGAGCCTGCGGGTAGCGCTCGGTCAACACTTCAGTGGAGTTGCCAGGGCCACAACCCAGGTCGACGGCATTGTGCACTTGGGTATTGGGAATAGCCGCGACGAGATCGCGCACCGGACGTGTGCGCTGTTGTTCGAACATCGTGTATTGCTTGGCTGACCAGGTCATCGCGGCTTTCCTTCTTTTTGAGGTTGGCCACAGCCTAAATCTTGTGAGCCATGAGAACAAATGCCAGGATTGAAGCCCTCCCATACCTGGAAAGTATCCCAATGTTGGAACTGCGCCAGCTCAAAGCCTTCGTCGCTATCGCTGAAGAAGGCTATATCACCCGCGCCGCCGAACGCCTGGGCATGCAACAGCCACCCTTGACGCGGATGCTGCAAAGCCTTGAAGCCCAGCTGGGGGTGAGCTTGATGGAGCGCTTGCCGCGTGGCGTGCGCCCCACCACTGCCGGCCTGGCCTTGTTGGATGAGGCGCGGGAAATACTGGCCCAGGCAGAGGGGCTGGCCGACGTCGTGCGCCGTGCCGCGCGAGGTGAACGTGGCCGCCTGGCGATCGGATTTACCAGTTCGGCCGCCCTGCACCCGTTTGTACCCAGTGTATTGCGGCTGTTTCGCGAAACCTTTGTCGGCGTCTCGGTGGTGCTGGAGGAAGCGGGCACCGGCGAACTACTGGATGCGTTGGTGCACGAGAAACTCGACGCGGCGTTTATCCGCTCGCCGCTCAGCGGGACGCAGTCGCTGCAGGACGAGCCGATTCTGGTAGAGCCTATGCTGCTGGCGCTGCCGACGGACCACCCCTTGGCAATCGATCCAGCCTCGCCCCTGCCGTTGGCGGCATTGGCGACCGAGTCCTTCGTGCTGTATCGCCGTCGCGTGGGGTTGGGGTTGTATGACGCGATCCTGGTGGCCTGCCGTGAAGCGGGGTTCAGCCCGCAGGTGGTCCAGGAAGCACCGCGCATGACCGCGACCTTGAGCCTGGTGGCGGCGGGACTCGGAGTGTCGATTGTACCGGCGTCGATGCAGCGACTGCGGGGCGACGGCATCGTCTATCGGGAGTTGACGGAGTGCCAGAGCCTGGTGGCGCCGTTGCACTTGGCAACGCGGATCGGTGACGGTTCGGCGGTCTTGCGCCGGTTCAAGGAGATGGTGGTGACAGCGGCGTCGACGGAGGCGTGATCAGCGGCAATAAAAAACCCCCGGGGGGGTTTAGCCATCGGGGGTTTTGTGTGCTTGGGGTCTTCAGACCTTAGAACGGGATATCGTCATCAAAGCTGTCGAAATCCGGAGCCGGCTGCGGTGCGGCCTGTTGTGGCGCCGGGCGCGACTCACGCTGTGGCTGCTGGCTTGGCTGCGGACGCGACTGCTGTGGGCGCGGCGCCGAGTTGGACATGCCGCCTTGGCCCTGTTGGTCGCCCTGTGGACGGCCGCCCAGCAGTTGCATGGTGCCTTGCATGTCGACCACGATTTCGGTGGTGTAACGCTTGATGCCGTCTTTTTCCCACTCGCGGGTTTGCAGTTTGCCTTCGATGTAGACCTGCGAACCTTTGCGCAGGTACTCACCGGCGATCTCTGCCACCTTGCCGAACATCGACACACGGTGCCATTCGGTTTTCTCGACCTTCTGGCCGGTCTGCTTGTCGGTCCACTGTTCGCTGGTCGCCAGACTCAGGTTGGTCACGGCATTACCGTTAGGCAAGTAGCGAACTTCGGGATCCTGGCCGCATGTACCGACCAATATGACTTTGTTAACCCCACGGGCCATAACGTTCTCCTAGGCTGGGCGCGCTGTCGGCACTGGGTTGACCAGTTGCTCGAGCGTCGCGCGATCCAATAATTCGGTGTCCAATTTGATGTAGATGGCGGCTTCTTCAGCAACAACCACGGCATCGGTAACCCCAGTGACGGCCTTGAGGCGCTCAACCAGACCGGCTTCGCGGATCGCTTCTGGCGATAACGGCAAACGCAGGCTCGTCACATAGGGAGGTTCGCGCATGGTAACAGCAAAGGCCAGCCAGAGGGCAGCCAGACCTGCGCATCCCAGGAACACAACCGACAAACCGCCATGCTGGAACATCCAGCCACCCATGATGCCGCCCAGCGCAGAGCCAAGGAATTGGCTGGTGGAATACACCCCCATCGCCGTGCCCTTGCCGCCGGCCGGTGAAACTTTACTGATCAGCGAAGGCAACGAGGCTTCCAGCAGGTTGAACGCGGTGAAGAACACCACCGTACCGATCACCAGCGCCCGCAGGCTGTCGCCGAACTCCCAGAAGAATAGCTCAGTGAGCATCAGGGTCGTGACGGCGCCGAGTAAAACTCGTTTCATTTTGCGTTTCTTCTCGCCGTAGATGATGAACGGGATCATGGCGAAGAACGAAATCAACAGCGCGGTGAGGTAGACCCACCAGTGCTGCTCCTTGGGCAGGCCGGCTTTTTCGACCAGGGCCAGGGGCAGCGCGACGAAGCTGCACATCAGCATGGCGTGTAATACGAAGATACCTAAATCGAGGCGCAGCAGGTCCGGATGCTTGAGCGTCGGCAACAGCGCCTTGCGTGCGACACCCGATTCACGGTGCTGCAACGTGCCGGTGGACCGCGGCACCATGAACGCCACGATCACGATCCCGAACAACGCCATGCCGCCGGTGGCGAGGAACAACCCGTGCAGGCCGAACGCGCGGGTCAGCAGCGGGCCGACCACCATGGCCACCGCAAACGACAGGCCGATGGTCATGCCAATCATGGCCATGGCCTTGGTGCGATGTTGTTCGCGGGTCAGGTCCGAGAGCAAGGCCATGACGGCAGCGGAAATGGCTCCGGCGCCTTGCAGGATGCGTCCGGCGATCACGCCCCAGATGGAATCGGACTGGGCCGCGAGCACACTGCCGAGGGCGAATACGATCAGCCCGAGGTAGATCACCGGGCGGCGGCCAATGCGGTCGGAAATGATCCCGAATGGAATCTGGAAAATCGCCTGGGTCAAGCCATAGGCGCCAATTGCCAGGCCGATCAAGGCCGGGGTCGCTCCTGCGAGATCCATTCCATAGGTCGCCAGCACCGGCAACACCATAAACATGCCAAGCATACGGAAGGCGAACACTAGGGCCAGACCGCTTGCCGCTCGGGTCTCGCCGCTACTCATGCGTTCGCTGTGGGGATCGTGCATGGAAAAACCTCGTGTGAACCGGCGGCGATTCTACCAGTCCCATCGATTGAGAGGGTATATGCGGCGCTTTGCCGCGCAGCTTTCATGTAAGACTGCACCCGGCACTTTGACAGTGTATATTCATCCAGTCTTTAGCCGTATACTCCTGCATAATTTACGCCCGCCGTGCGAGGCCATCTTGGACAAGATCCTGATTCGTGGGGCTAGAACCCACAACCTGAAGAACATCGACCTGACCCTGCCGCGGGACAAACTGATCGTCATCACCGGCTTGTCCGGGTCCGGCAAATCGTCCCTGGCGTTCGACACGCTGTATGCCGAAGGCCAGCGGCGTTATGTGGAATCGCTTTCGGCGTATGCCCGGCAGTTCCTGTCCATGATGGAAAAACCCGACGTCGACACCATTGAAGGCCTGTCGCCGGCGATTTCCATCGAGCAGAAGTCGACCTCCCACAACCCGCGCTCCACCGTGGGCACCATCACCGAAATCTACGACTACCTGCGTTTGCTTTACGCACGGGTGGGCATCCCGCGTTGCCCGGACCACGATATTCCCCTGGAAGCCCAGACTGTCAGCCAGATGGTCGACCTGGTATTGGCCCAGCCGGAAGGCGCAAAGCTGATGCTGCTGGCGCCGGTGATTCGTGAGCGCAAGGGTGAACACCTTTCCGTCTTCGAGGAACTGCGTGCCCAGGGTTTCGTGCGTGCGCGCATCAACGGCAAGCTTTATGAACTGGACGAGGCGCCGAAGCTCGATAAGCAGAAGAAGCACTCCATTGATGTAGTGGTCGACCGCTTCAAGGTGCGCGCGGATCTGCAACAGCGCCTGGCGGAATCGTTCGAGACCGCATTGAAGTTGGCGGATGGCATTGCCCTGGTGGCGCCAATGGACGACGAGCCGGGCGAAGAGATCATCTTTTCTGCGCGCTTCGCCTGCCCGATCTGTGGCCATGCCATCAGCGAACTGGAACCCAAGCTGTTCTCCTTCAACAACCCCGCTGGCGCCTGCCCGACCTGTGATGGCCTGGGGGTGAAGCAATTCTTCGATATCAAGCGCCTGGTCAACGGCGAACTGACCTTGGCGGAAGGGGCGATACGCGGCTGGGACAGGCGTAACGTCTATTACTTCCAGATGCTGGGGTCGCTGGCGTCGCATTATAAATTCAGCCTGGAAGTGCCGTTCAACCAGCTATCGGCGGAGCAGCAGAAAGTCATCCTCCATGGCAGTGGCTCACAGAACGTCGACTTCAAATACCTGAATGACCGCGGCGATATCGTCAAACGCTCTCACCCGTTCGAAGGCATCGTGCCGAACCTGGAGCGTCGTTATCGCGAGACCGAGTCGGCCAGCGTGCGCGAAGAACTGGCGAAATTCCTCAGCACTCAACCCTGCCCGGATTGCCGGGGTACTCGCCTGCGTCGTGAGGCGCGGCATGTGTGGGTCGGTGAGAAGACCTTGCCGGCGGTGACCAGCCTGCCGATCGGTGACGCCTGTGAGTACTTTGGTGTGCTTAAGCTGACGGGGCGTCGTGGGGAAATTGCCGACAAGATCCTCAAGGAAATTCGCGAACGCTTGCAGTTCCTGGTCAACGTTGGCCTGGACTACCTCTCGCTGGACCGTAGTGCCGATACCTTGTCTGGCGGTGAAGCCCAGCGGATTCGCCTGGCCAGCCAGATTGGTGCCGGCCTGGTGGGCGTGCTGTACATCCTCGATGAGCCGTCGATCGGCTTGCACCAGCGCGACAACGATCGCCTGCTGGGCACGTTGAAACACCTGCGCGATATCGGCAACACGGTGATTGTGGTCGAGCACGATGAAGATGCAATCCGCCTGGCGGACTACGTCGTCGACATTGGCCCGGGCGCAGGTGTGCACGGTGGGCATATTGTCGCCGAGGGCACGCCTGCCGAAGTCATGGACCACCCGGACTCGTTGACCGGCAAGTACCTGTCCGGCCGCGTGAAGATCGAGGTTCCGGCCAAGCGTACACCGCGCAACAAGAAGCTGGCGCTGCACCTCAAAGGCGCACGGGGTAATAACCTGCGCAACGTCGACCTGGAGATTCCGCTGGGCCTGCTGACCTGCGTGACTGGTGTTTCCGGCTCGGGTAAATCGACCCTGATCAACAATACGCTGTTCCCCTTGAGTGCCACCGCCCTGAACGGCGCGACCACCCTGGAAGCGGCCGCGCACGACAGCATCAAGGGCCTTGAGCACCTGGACAAGGTGGTCGATATCGACCAAAGCCCGATTGGCCGCACGCCGCGCTCCAACCCAGCGACCTACACCGGGTTGTTCACGCCCATTCGCGAGCTGTTTGCGGGCGTCCCGGAATCCCGCTCACGCGGCTACGGGCCTGGCCGATTCTCGTTCAACGTCAAGGGCGGGCGCTGTGAAGCGTGCCAGGGCGATGGCTTGATCAAGGTCGAAATGCACTTCCTGCCGGACATCTATGTGCCGTGCGACGTGTGCAAGAGCAAGCGCTATAACCGCGAAACCCTGGAGATCAAGTACAAGGGCAAGAGCATTCATGAAACCCTGGAGATGACGATCGAGGAGGCGCGGGAGTTCTTTGACGCGGTTCCGGCATTGGCGCGCAAGCTTCAGACGCTGATGGATGTGGGCCTGTCGTACATCAAGCTGGGGCAATCGGCGACTACCTTGTCCGGCGGTGAAGCGCAGCGGGTGAAGTTGTCTCGCGAGCTGTCCAAGCGCGATACGGGCAAAACCCTGTATATCCTCGATGAGCCGACCACGGGTCTGCACTTCGCGGATATCCAACAACTGCTCGATGTGTTGCACCGTCTACGCGACCACGGCAATACCGTTGTGGTAATCGAACACAACCTCGACGTGATCAAGACAGCCGACTGGCTGGTAGACCTGGGGCCGGAAGGCGGCTCCAAGGGTGGCCAGATCATTGCAGTGGGCACACCGGAGCAGGTTTCCGAAATGCCGCAGTCACATACGGGCTACTACTTGAAGCCGTTGTTGGCGCGCGACAAGGCCTGATTTATCGGCACAATGAAAAAGCCCCTGCCACGGCAACGTGACAGGGGCTTTTTCATGGCCGGTGAATCAGAACTGCGATTGCAGGTAATTCTCCAGGCCTACCAACTTGATCAGGCCCAACTGCTTTTCCAGCCAGTAGGTGTGGTCTTCTTCGGTGTCATTCAACTGCACCCGCAGGATCTCGCGGGTGACATAGTCGTTGTGCTGCTCACAGAGCTCGATGCCCTTGCATAGCGCAGCACGTACCTTGTATTCGAGACGAAGGTCGGCGGCGAGCATATCCGGCACCGTGGTACCCACATCCAGATCGTCGGGACGCATGCGCGGCGTGCCTTCGAGCATCAGGATACGGCGCATCAGTGCGTCGGCGTGCTGTGCCTCTTCTTCCATTTCGTGGTTGATACGCTCATAGAGCTCGGTAAAGCCCCAGTCTTCGTACATGCGCGAATGGATGAAATATTGGTCACGAGCTGCCAGTTCGCCCGTCAGCAACGTGTTGAGGTAATCGATTACGTCGGGGTGACCTTGCATCGCCCTACATCTCCCTGCTTGAAAGTTTGTAGTTTGAACCATGATGACTCGAAGGTCACGGGACTAACGGCAGAAAAGTGAAGATATTCCGAGAAAAGTAGCTGAAATAACGCAAAAACCGCCCAAATGAGGGCGGTTCTGCTTATCGTTTAGAGTCAGTTAAGCGATACACCCAGTGCCTTTGCGATTGCTTCTCCATAAGCAGGATCTGCCTTGTAGAAGTGCTGCAGTTGACGCTGGACCACATCGCTGGAAACGCCACCCATCGCACCGGCGATATTGTTGGTGAGCAATGCTTTCTGCTCATCGTTCATCAGGCGGAACAGCGCACCGGCGTGGCTGTAGTAATCCGTGTCTTCACGGTGATCGTAACGGTCAGCCGCACCACTCAATGCCAAAGCCGGCTCCGCGTACTGAGGGGCTTGTTTCGGCGCATCGGCGTAGCTGTTTGGCTCGTAGTTGGGCGTTGCGCCGCCGTTGCTGCCAAAAGCCATTGAGCCATCGCGCTGGTAGCTATTAACCGGGCTGCGTGGAGCATTCACCGGCAATTGCTGGTGGTTGGTTCCAACGCGGTAGCGGTGGGCATCAGCGTAGGCAAACACGCGACCTTGCAGCATACGGTCTGGCGACAAACCAACGCCTGGCACCATATTGCTTGGGCCGAATGCGGCTTGTTCCACTTCAGCGAAGTAGTTTTGCGGGTTGCGATTCAGTTCCAGTTCGCCGACTTCGATCAGCGGGAATTCCTTCTGCGACCAGGTTTTAGTCACATCGAACGGGTTCTCATAGTGAGCGTTGGCCTGGGCCTCGGTCATGATCTGGATGCAGACACGCCATTTTGGGAAGTCTCCACGCTCGATCGCACCGAACAGATCACGCTGGGCGTAATCAGGGTCGGTACCTGCCAAGCGAGCCGCCTCGGCCGGCGCCAGGTTCTTGATGCCCTGCCGGGTCTTGTAATGCCATTTGACCCAGTGACGTTCGCCCTTGGCATTGATCAGACTGTAGGTGTGGCTACCAAAACCGTGCATGTGACGGTAGCCGTCAGGAATACCACGATCCGAAAACAGGATGGTGACCTGGTGCAGCGCCTCAGGAGAGTGCGACCAGAAGTCCCACATCATTTGTGCGCTTTTCAGGTTGCTTTGCGGCAAACGCTTTTGGGTATGGATGAAGTCCGGGAACTTCAGCGGGTCACGGATGAAGAACACCGGAGTGTTGTTACCCACAATGTCCCAGTTGCCTTCTTCGGTGTAGAACTTCAGGGCGAAGCCCCGTGGATCGCGCTCGGTATCAGCCGAACCACGCTCACCCCCTACGGTGGAAAACCGCAAGAAGGTGGGGGTCTGCTTGCCCACGGACTCGAACAGTTTGGCACTGGTGTATTGGGTGATGTCTTTGGTAACGGTGAAGGTGCCATAAGCGCCCGAGCCCTTGGCGTGCACACGACGCTCAGGAATGTTTTCGCGGTTGAAGTGAGCGAGCTTCTCGATCAGATGAAAATCATCAAGCAGCAACGGGCCACGCGGGCCTGCGGAACGGGAATTCTGGTTATCCGCGACGGGGGCGCCGCTGGCGGTAGTAAGGATTTTGTTCTGGCTCATATTCAATTTCCTCAGGTCGGACTTGGAACTGCTGGCTAATCGGCTTGGTGGAAGTATTGACCATCAATATGACGTCTACAAATTCATTAAATCGTAAGCATCAATAGAAAATTACTAACAACCTCCCCAGCCCTATAGTGCCAAGAGCCACCTGTGGAAACTTGTATCCAACGCGCTTTTTACACGCACAAAAAAACCGGGCACTAGGCCCGGTTTTTTATTACAGCTTGTCGTCTTACTCGGCGCTTACAGCTTCGCCAGCAGTAGCACGATCAACCAACTCGACGTACGCCATAGGCGCGTTGTCGCCAGCGCGGAAACCGCACTTGAGGATGCGCAGGTAGCCACCCTCACGGGTAGCGTAACGCTTGCCCAGGTCGTTGAAGAGCTTACCAACGATAGCTTTCGAACGAGTACGGTCGAAAGCCAGACGGCGGTTAGCCAGGCTGTCTGTCTTGGCCAAAGTGATCAGCGGCTCAGCAACGCGACGCAGTTCTTTAGCTTTCGGCAGTGTAGTTTTGATCAGCTCGTGCTCGAACAGCGACACCGCCATGTTTTGGAACATGGCCTTGCGGTGCGAGCTGGTACGGCTCAGGTGACGACCACTTTTACGATGACGCATGGTTCATTCCTTACCAAACTCACGTTCGGTGATTACGACGATCAGGCAGTCGCCTTGTCGTCCTTCTTAAGACTTGCAGGCGGCCAGTTGTCGAGGCGCATGCCGAGGGACAGACCGCGGGAGGCCAGAACGTCCTTGATTTCAGTCAAGGATTTCTTGCCCAGGTTCGGAGTCTTCAACAGTTCTACTTCGGTACGCTGAATCAGGTCGCCGATGTAGTAAATGTTTTCCGCCTTAAGGCAGTTAGCCGAACGTACAGTCAGTTCCAGATCGTCAACCGGGCGAAGCAGGATCGGATCGATCTCGTCTTCCTGCTCGATTACCACTGGTTCGCTGTCACCTTTGAGGTCGACGAACGCAGCCAACTGCTGTTGCAGAATGGTTGCAGCGCGGCGGATAGCCTCTTCCGGGTCCAGAGTACCGTTGGTTTCCAGATCAATAACCAGCTTGTCCAGGTTGGTACGCTGTTCGACACGGGCGTTTTCCACCACGTATGCGATACGGCGAACCGGGCTGAACGAAGAGTCAAGCTGCAAGCGACCAATGCTGCGGCTTTCATCTTCATCGCTCTGACGCGAGTCGGCCGGTTCATAACCACGACCACGAGCTACGGTGAGCTTCATGTTCAGGGCGCCGTTAGACGCCAGGTTAGCGATTACGTGATCGGGGTTAACGATCTCGACATCATGATCCAGCTGAATATCGGCAGCGGTAACCACCCCCGAACCCTTCTTCGACAAGGTCAGCGTAACTTCGTCACGGCCGTGCAGCTTGATAGCCAGACCTTTAAGGTTCAACAGGATTTCAATTACGTCTTCCTGTACACCTTCGATGGCGCTGTACTCGTGGAGCACACCGTCAATCTCGGCCTCGACTACTGCACAGCCGGGCATTGAGGACAACAGGATGCGGCGCAGCGCGTTGCCCAGGGTGTGGCCAAAACCACGCTCGAGAGGCTCGAGAGTGATCTTGGCGCGGGTTGGACTGACAACCTGCACATCAATGTGGCGGGGTGTCAGGAACTCATTTACCGAAATCTGCATGGATGCACCTATTTTCTAGCCCTTACTTGGAGTAGAGCTCGACAATCAGGCTTTCGTTGATGTCGGCGGACAGATCACTGCGAGCAGGAACGTTCTTGAAAACGCCCGACTTCTTCTCAGTGTCTACTTCTACCCATTCTACGCGGCCACGTTGGGCACACAGATCGAGAGCTTGGACAATGCGAAGCTGGTTTTTTGCTTTCTCGCGAACTGCGACCACGTCACCAGCACGAACCTGGTAGGACGGAACGTTTACGGTCTGACCGTTAACGCTGATCGACTTGTGCGATACCAGCTGACGGGATTCGGCACGAGTCGAACCAAAGCCCATACGGTATACAACGTTGTCCAGACGGCATTCGAGCAGTTGCAGCAGGTTTTCACCGGTTGCACCTTTCTTGCCAGCAGCTTCTTTGTAGTAGCCGCTGAACTGACGCTCGAGAACGCCGTAGATACGACGGACCTTCTGCTTTTCACGCAGTTGGGTGCCGTAGTCGGACTGGCGACCGCGGCGTTGGCCGTGGATACCAGGTGCTGCTTCAATGTTGCACTTCGATTCGATCGCGCGCACGCCGCTCTTCAGGAAGAGATCGGTGCCCTCGCGACGAGCGAGTTTGCATTTTGGACCAATGTAACGAGCCATTCTTTACAATCTCCTGGATTACACGCGGCGCTTCTTCGGCGGACGGCACCCGTTGTGCGGGATTGGCGTCACGTCGGTGATGCTGGCGATCTTATAGCCACAGCCGTTCAAAGCACGGACAGCGGACTCACGACCTGGACCTGGACCCTTGACGTTAACGTCGAGGTTTTTCAGGCCATATTCCAGCGCAGCTTGACCAGCACGTTCAGCAGCTACTTGAGCAGCGAACGGAGTGGACTTGCGGGAACCGCGGAAACCCGAACCACCAGAGGTAGCCCAAGAAAGCGCATTACCTTGACGGTCGGTGATGGTCACGATGGTGTTGTTAAAAGAAGCATGGATGTGGGCGATGCCATCAACCACTGTCTTTTTAACTTTTTTACGAGGACGAGCAGCAGGTTTTGCCATGATAATTTTCCTGTCGATTCGCTGGGGCGATTACTTGCGGATCGGCTTACGCGGACCTTTACGGGTACGCGCGTTAGTCTTGGTACGCTGACCGCGTACTGGAAGACCACGACGATGACGCAGACCGCGATAGCAACCGAGGTCCATCAAACGCTTGATTTTCATGTTGATTTCGCGACGCAGGTCACCTTCAGTGGTGAACTTCGCCACTTCGCCACGCAGCTGTTCAATCTGCTCGTCGCTCAGATCCTTGATCTTAGCGGCTGGGTTTACCCCAGCAACTGCGCAAATCTTCTGCGCAGTAGTGCGACCAACACCATAGATGTAGGTCAGCGAGATAACAGTGTGCTTGTTATCTGGAATGTTAACGCCTGCAATACGGGCCATTCAGTGGGACTCCAATTGACAGCTACCTACGCCCCGGAAGCCAAGAAATAGGGCGCGAGATAATATCGCTGTAATAACAAATAATCAACCCGGCAGCGCACTAGCTGCCGGGCTTCAAGCGGATCACACTCAGCCTTGGCGCTGTTTGTGACGCGGTTCCGCGCTGCAAATTACTCGAACAACACCTTCGCGGCGAATAATCTTGCAGTTACGGCACAGCTTTTTCACCGATGCACGAACTTTCATCACCAACTCCTCGAACCTTATGGGTACTCAGCGCAACATGCCGCTGCCGTAACCCTTCAGGTTGGCTTTCTTCATCAGGGATTCGTACTGGTGCGAAACGAGGTGCGATTGTACTTGGGACATGAAGTCCATCACAACCACGACCACGATCAGCAACGAGGTCCCGCCAAGGTAGAACGGAACGTTTGCTGCGACCACAAGGAACTGGGGCAACAGGCACACGGCCGTCATATATAGAGCACCGAACAGGGTCAAACGAGTCAGAACGCCATCAATGTAGCGTGCCGACTGCTCACCTGGACGGATGCCCGGAATAAAGGCACCGGACTTCTTCAGGTTTTCCGCTACGTCTTTCGGATTGAACATCAACGCCGTATAGAAGAAGCAGAAGAAAATAATCCCTGCACTAAACAGCAGAATATTCAACGGCTGACCAGGAGCGATCGACTGAGAAAGGTCCTGCAGCCAGCCCATATTTTCAGACTGACCAAACCAGGTACCCAACGAAGCCGGAAACAGCAAAATGCTGCTCGCGAAAATTGCCGGGATAACACCGGCCATATTCACTTTCAGCGGCAAGTGGCTGGTCTGCGCAGCAAAAACCTTACGGCCCTGCTGACGCTTGGCGTAGTGAACAGCGATACGACGCTGGCCACGCTCAATGAACACCACAAAACCGATAATCGCTACTGCCAGCAAACCGATGGCAACCAAGGCGAAGATATTGATATCACCCTGACGCGCAGACTCGAAAGACTGCCCAATTGCCCTCGGAAGACCGGCGACGATACCTGCGAAAATCAACATCGAGATACCGTTACCAACACCACGCTCAGTAATC
Source organism: Pseudomonas sp. R19M (assembly GCF_050312585.1). Lineage (NCBI taxonomy): Bacteria > Pseudomonadati > Pseudomonadota > Gammaproteobacteria > Pseudomonadales > Pseudomonadaceae > Pseudomonas > Pseudomonas sp. R19M. The sequence continues at coordinate 29,335 of NZ_JBNPJV010000105.1, read as the reverse complement.
TGCTCACCCAGCCACATCATGAACATCGCACCAGCCACAAAAGTGGATACCGCGACGAAATAGAAGCCAAAGTCACCAGTGAACGCAACGCCCTGCCCTGCCAGGCCAACGGACATGCCGATAGCTTGAACCAGGGCAAGGACGACAGTGCCGTAGCGGGTGTACTGGCTAATCTTGCGACGGCCAGCTTCACCTTCCTTCTTCAACTGCTCCAGCTGCGGGCTGACGGCGGTCATCAGTTGCATGATGATCGATGCCGAAATGTACGGCATGATCCCCAATGCAAAGATGCTCATCCGTTCCAGCGCGCCGCCGGAAAACATGTTGAACAAGCTAAGAATGGTCCCCTCATTCTGTCGAAACAGGTCTGCGAGTCGGTCCGGGTTGATACCTGGAACCGGGATGTGTGCGCCTATTCGGTAGACGATAATCGCCAGGAACAGAAAACGCAGACGTGCCCAAAGTTCAGACATACCGCCTTTGCCGAGCGCAGAGAGAGCACCTTGCTTAGCCATTTATTCCTCGAACTTGCCGCCAGCTGCTTCGATAGCCGAACGCGCACCTTTGGTGGCGCCGATTCCCTTGCCGATAGTGACAGCGCGAGCCACTTCACCGGACAGCATGATTTTCACACGCTGTACGTTGACGTTGATCACGTTGGCATCTTTCAGGGTCTGCAGAGTAACGATGTCGCCGTCCACTTTAGCCAGCTCGGACAGACGCACTTCTGCGCGGTCCATAGCTTTCAGGGATACGAAACCGAACTTAGGCAGGCGACGATGCAGCGGCTGTTGACCGCCTTCAAAGCCTGGAGCAATGGTGCCACCGGAACGGGAGGTCTGACCTTTGTGACCACGGCCACCAGTCTTACCCAAACCGCTACCGATACCACGGCCCGGACGATGCTTTTCGCGACGGGAACCCGGCGCTGGACTCAGATCATTGAGCTTCATCGATTAACCCTCTACACGCAGCATGTAGTAAGCCTTGTTGATCATCCCGCGATTCTCGGGAGTATCCTGGACTTCTACAGTGTGACCGATGCGACGCAGACCCAAACCTTTAACGCACAGTTTGTGGTTAGGGATGCGGCCGGTCATGCTTTTGATCAGCGTTACTTTAACGGTAGCCATGATCAGAAGATCTCCTTGACAGTCAGGCCACGCTTGGCAGCGATGGACTCAGGAGATTGCATAGCTTTCAAACCCTTGAAAGTGGCGTGAACCACGTTTACTGGGTTAGTCGAGCCATAGCACTTGGCCAGAACGTTCTGAACGCCAGCAACTTCGAGGACAGCACGCATAGCGCCGCCAGCGATGATACCGGTACCTTCAGAAGCAGGCTGCATGTACACCTTCGAAGCGCCATGGGCGGACTTCATTGCGTACTGCAGAGTGGTGCCGTTCAGATCAACTTGGATCATGTTGCGACGAGCAGCTTCCATTGCCTTCTGGATCGCAGCAGGCACTTCACGCGACTTGCCACGGCCGAAGCCAACACGCCCTTTACCATCACCTACCACGGTCAACGCGGTGAAAGTGAAGATACGGCCGCCTTTAACGGTTTTGGCTACGCGGTTAACTTGAACCAGCTTCTCAATGTAGCCTTCGTCGCGCTTTTGGTCGTTATTTGACATAACTTAGAACTCCAGCCCAGCTTCACGAGCAGCATCAGCCAGCGCTTTAACGCGGCCGTGGTACTTGAAGCCAGAGCGGTCGAAAGCCACTTGCGAGACGCCAGCGGCCTTAGCACGCGTAGCGACCAGCTGGCCAACCTTTGTGGCCGCGTCGATGTTGCCGGTGGCACCATCACGCAGTTCTTTATCCAAAGTCGAGGCGCTTGCCAGGACTTTGTTGCCGTCGGCCGAGATGACCTGGGCGTAGATGTGCTGCGACGAGCGGAACACGCAGAGACGCACGACTTCGAGTTCGTGCATTTTCAGGCGTGCTTTGCGAGCGCGACGCAGTCGAGTAACTTTTTTGTCGGTCATTTGCTATGCCCTACTTCTTCTTGGCTTCTTTACGACGGACGACTTCGTCCGCGTAGCGCACACCTTTGCCTTTGTACGGCTCTGGTGGACGGAAGTCGCGGATCTCAGCGGCCACTTGACCTACCAGCTGCTTATCGATGCCCTTGATCAGGATATCGGTCTGGCTAGGGGTCTCAGCGGTGATGCCTTCCGGCAGTTCGTAATCCACTGGGTGCGAGAAGCCAAGGGCCAGGTTCAAAACCGTGCCTTTTGCTTGCGCTTTGTAACCAACACCGACCAGCTGGAGCTTACGCTCGAAGCCTTGGCTTACGCCTTGGACCATGTTGTTTACCAACGCACGCGTGGTACCGGCCATTGCGCGAGTTTGTTGATCGCCATTGCGAGCGGCAAAACGCAGCTCACCGGCTTCTTCAACGATCTCAACGGACGAATGGATGTTCAGTTCAAGAGTACCCTTGGCACCCTTCACCGAAAGCTGTTGGCCTGCGAATTTGACTTCGACACCGGCTGGCAGCTTAACGGGGTTCTTAGCGACGCGAGACATGCTTATCCCCCCTTAGAACACAGTGCAAAGAACTTCGCCGCCGACACCGGCAGCGCGCGCAGCACGATCAGTCATCACACCTTTGTTGGTGGAGACGATAGACACGCCCAGACCGCCACGAACTTTCGGCAGATCTTCAGCGGACTTGTACTGACGCAGGCCTGGACGGCTAACGCGCTTCACTTCCTCGATGACCGAACGGCCTTCGAAGTACTTCAGCTCGATGGACAGCAGTGCTTTTACATCGCTGCTGATCTGATAACCCGCAATGTAGCCTTCGTCTTTCAGGACTTTGGCAACAGCTACCTTCAACTTGGAAGATGGCATGCTTACGACGGACTTTTCAGCCATCTGGGCATTACGGATACGAGTTAGCATGTCCGCTAACGGGTCCTGCATACTCATGGGCTAGACGCTCCTAATACAAAAAAATTAGCCTTGCGGCTACATATGTCGCCGAGAATCTCCGGGCATAGAAAACACGGGCTCAGGCGAGCCGGGTATTCTAGACACACTCCGGAAATGAAACAAGCCCCAAAAGGGGCTTGTTCCAGATTCAAGGTCACCGGTGGTCGTTATCTTGCGACGCCAACCACCTGGACTTTGAAAGTACTTACCAGCTGGCTTTAACCAGACCTGGTACGTCACCACGCATTGCCGCTTCACGCAGTTTGTTACGGCCGAGGCCGAACTTGCGGTAAACGCCGTGTGGACGACCGGTCAGGCGGCAGCGGTTACGCATGCGCGAAGCGCTTGCGTCACGTGGCTGCTTCTGCAGGGCAACTGTAGCTTCCCAACGCGCTTCTGGACTTGCGTTCAGATCAACGATGATTGCTTTCAGTGCTGCACGCTTCTTGGCGTACTTGGCAACCGTGAGCTGACGCTTCAGCTCGCGGTTTTTCATGCTCATCTTGGCCATGGTCCTACTCCAATCAGTTGCGGAACGGGAATTTGAAAGCACGCAGCAGGGCGCGACCTTCATCATCGTTCTTGGCAGTGGTGGTCAGGGTGATGTCCAGACCGCGGAGAGCATCGATCTTGTCGTAGTCGATTTCCGGGAAGATGATCTGCTCTTTCACGCCCATGCTGTAGTTACCACGACCATCGAAGGACTTGGCATTCAGGCCGCGGAAGTCGCGAACCCGAGGCAGGGAGATCGACAGCAGACGATCCAGGAATTCGTACATACGCTCACGGCGCAGAGTTACCTTGACGCCGATCGGCCAACCTTCACGGACTTTAAAGCCAGCGATGGATTTCCGAGCGTAGGTCACAACGACTTTTTGGCCGGTGATCTTTTCCAGGTCAGCAACAGCGTGCTCGATGACTTTTTTGTCGCCGATCGCTTCGCCCAGACCCATGTTCAGGGTGATTTTGGTAACGCGCGGAACTTCCATCACGTTCCCAAGCTTAAGTTCTTCCTTAAGCTTAGGGGCGATTTCCTTCCGGTAAATCTCTTGTAGTCGTGCCATGGTCTTATCTACCTAGCAGTGTTCAAGCATCAACCGCTTTTTGGGTCGACTTGAAGACACGAATTTTCTTACCGTCTTCTACTTTGAAACCAACGCGATCAGCCTTGTTGGTTTCGCCGTTGAAGATGGCGACGTTAGAAGCGTGCAGTGGCGCTTCTTTCTCGACGATACCGCCCTGTACGCCCGACATCGGGTTAGGCTTGGTATGACGCTTGACCAGGTTCAGACCACCAACGACCAGACGGTCGTCAGCGAGAACCTTCAGCACCTTACCGCGCTTACCTTTGTCTTTGCCGGCGATCACGATGATCTCGTCGTCACGACGAATCTTTTGCATGTCGGATCTCCTTACAGCACTTCTGGGGCGAGCGAGACGATCTTCATGAACTTCTCAGTACGAAGTTCACGGGTCACTGGCCCAAAGATACGGGTGCCGATCGGCTCTTGCTTGTTGTTCAGAAGAACAGCAGCGTTGCCATCAAAGCGGATAATGGAGCCATCTGCACGGCGTACGCCGTGACGAGTGCGGACTACAACAGCAGTCATCACTTGGCCTTTTTTCACCTTACCGCGAGGAATTGCTTCCTTCACGGTAACTTTGATGATGTCACCGATACCAGCGTAACGACGATGGGAGCCACCCAGCACCTTGATGCACATAACGCGGCGAGCGCCGCTGTTATCGGCCACATCGAGCATGGATTGAGTCTGAATCATATAATTTCTCCGACCCCTAGTCCTTAGACTTCCACAGCGCGTTCGAGAACATCAACCAGCGCCCAAGACTTGGTCTTGGCCAGCGGACGAGTTTCACGAATAGTGACTTTGTCGCCGATGTGGCACTGATTGGTTTCGTCGTGCGCGTGCAGCTTAGTCGAACGCTTAACATATTTACCGTAGATCGGGTGCTTAACGCGACGCTCGATCAGAACGGTGATGGTTTTGTCCATCTTGTCGCTGACAACACGGCCAGTCAGCGTACGGACAGTCTTTTCGGCTTCAGCCATGATCACTTACCTGCCTGCTGGTTGAGCACAGTCTTCACGCGAGCGATGTCACGCTTAACTTGCGAGAGCAGATGAGACTGCCCCAACTGGCCAGTTGCTTTCTGCATACGCAGATTGAACTGGTCGCGCAGCAGGCCGAGCAGTTGCTCGTTCAGCTGCTGTGCGGATTTTTCACGAAGTTCATTCGCTTTCATCACATCACCGTCCGTTTAACAAAGGAGGTGGCGAGCGGCAGCTTTGCAGCAGCCAGGGCGAAAGCCTCACGCGCCAGCTCTTCAGAAACACCCTCGATTTCATACAGGACTTTGCCTGGCTGAATCTGGGCAACCCAGTATTCCACGTTACCCTTACCTTTACCCATACGAACCTCGAGAGGTTTTTTGGAAATCGGCTTGTCCGGGAATACACGGATCCAGATCTTGCCACCACGTTTTACGTGACGGGTCAGAGCACGACGCGCTGACTCGATCTGACGAGCGGTGAGACGACCACGAGCTACAGACTTCAGCGCGAACTCGCCGAAGCTGACTTTGCTACCGCGCTGAGCCAGACCACGGTTGTGGCCTGTCATCTGCTTGCGGAACTTCGTACGCTTAGGTTGCAACATTTGGCGTACCCCTTACTTAGCAGCTTTTTTACGAGGCGCTGGTGCTTGTGGTTTCAGTTCTTCTTGGCGACCACCAATTACTTCGCCTTTGAAGATCCAAACCTTTACACCGATCACACCGTAAGTGGTGTGAGCTTCGTAGTTGGCATAGTCGATGTCGGCACGCAGGGTGTGCAGTGGCACACGACCTTCGCGATACCATTCAGTACGTGCGATTTCAGCACCGCCGAGACGACCGCTCACTTGGATTTTGATGCCTTTGGCACCAATGCGCATTGCGTTCTGTACGGCACGCTTCATAGCGCGACGGAACATTACGCGACGCTCCAGCTGCTGAGCTACGCTCTGCGCAACCAGCATACCGTCGAGCTCCGGCTTGCGGATCTCTTCGATATTGATGTGCACAGGCACACCCATTTGCTTGGTCAGGTCCTGACGCAGTTTCTCAACATCTTCACCTTTCTTCCCGATAACGATACCTGGACGAGCGGTGTGGATGGTGATACGTGCAGTTTGGGCCGGACGATGGATATCGATACGGCTTACGGACGCGCTTTTTAGTTTGTCTTGGAGATACTCACGCACCTTCAGATCAGCGAACAAGTAGTCCGCATAAGTCCGACCGTCTGCGTACCAGACGGAGGTGTGCTCCTTGACGATTCCCAGGCGAATGCCAATGGGATGTACTTTCTGACCCATCTCTTCGACTCCGTTACTTGTCAGCAACCTTGACAGTGATATGGCAAGACCGCTTGACGATGCGATCAGCACGGCCTTTGGCACGTGGCATGATGCGCTTCAGCGAACGCCCTTCGTTAACGAAAACGGTGCTGACTTTCAGGTCATCAACGTCTGCGCCTTCGTTATGCTCGGCGTTGGCTACGGCCGACTCCAGCACTTTCTTCATGATCTCGGCGGCTTTCTTACTGCTGAAAGCCAACAGGTTGAGCGCTTCGCCCACCTTCTTCCCGCGGATCTGGTCGGCGACCAAGCGGGCTTTCTGGGCGGAGATTCGAGCGCCCGACAACTTAGCGGCTACTTCCATTTCCTAACCCCTTAACGCTTGGCTTTCTTGTCTGCCACGTGCCCACGATAAGTGCGGGTACCGGCGAACTCGCCCAGTTTGTGGCCGACCATGTCTTCGTTAACGAGAACTGGGACGTGTTGACGACCGTTGTGTACTGCGATGGTCAGACCGACCATTTGTGGCAGGATCATCGAACGACGCGACCAGGTCTTAACTGGTTTGCGATCGTTCTTTTCCGCCGCCACTTCGATCTTCTTCAGTAGGTGAAGATCAATAAAAGGACCTTTTTTCAGAGAACGTGGCACTGTCGTATCCCTCTATTTACTTGCGACGACGGACGATCATTTTGTCGGTACGCTTATTACCACGAGTCTTCGCGCCCTTAGTCGGGAAGCCCCATGGCGATACCGGATGACGACCACCAGAGGTACGACCTTCACCACCACCGTGTGGGTGGTCAACCGGGTTCATGGCAACACCACGAACGGTTGGGCGAACGCCACGCCAGCGTTTGGCACCAGCTTTACCCAACGAACGCAGGCTGTGCTCGGAGTTCGAGACTTCGCCCAGGGTCGCACGGCATTCAGCCAGCACTTTACGCATCTCACCAGAACGCAGACGCAGGGTCACGTAGACACCTTCACGAGCGATCAGCTGAGCCGAAGCACCAGCGGAACGAGCGATTTGCGCGCCTTTACCTGGCTTCAATTCGATGCCGTGTACGGTGCTACCAACTGGAATGTTGCGCAGTTGCAGAGCGTTGCCCGGCTTGATCGGTGCCAGAGCACCTGCGATCAGCTGGTCGCCAGCGCTCACGCCTTTAGGGGCGATGATGTAGCGACGCTCGCCATCTGCGTACAGCAGCAGAGCGATGTGAGCAGTACGGTTTGGATCGTATTCGATACGCTCGACAGTGGCAGCGATGCCATCTTTGTCGTTGCGACGGAAGTCGACCAGACGATAATGCTGCTTATGGCCACCACCGATGTGACGAGTGGTAATACGACCATTGTTGTTACGACCACCAGACTTCGATTTCTTCTCGAGCAGCGGTGCGTGAGGAGCGCCTTTATGCAGCTCCTGGTTGACCACCTTGACCACAAAACGGCGGCCAGGGGAAGTCGGTTTGCATTTAACGATTGCCATGATGCACCCCTTCCTTACTCAGCACTGCTGCTGAAATCGAGATCTTGGCCTGGCTGAAGGGAGATAACTGCCTTCTTCCAGTCATTACGCTTGCCCAGACCGCGAGCAGTGCGCTTGCTCTTACCCAGAACGTTCAGGGTAGTAACACGCTCTACTTTCACGCTGAACAGGCTTTCGACGGCCTTCTTGATTTCCAGCTTGGTTGCGTCAGTTGCAACCTTGAAAACGAACTGGCCTTTCTTGTCAGCCAGAACCGTAGCCTTTTCGGAAACGTGCGGGCCAAGCAGAACTTTAAATACGCGTTCCTGGTTCATCCCAGCAGCTCCTCGAATTTCTTCACGGCCGACACGGTGATCAACACCTTGTCGTATGCGATCAGACTAACTGGATCGGAACCTTGCACGTCACGTACATCAACGTGTGGCAGGTTACGAGCAGCCAGGTACAGGTTCTGATCAACAGCTTCCGACACGATCAAAACGTCGGTCAGGCTCATGTTGTTCAGTTTGCCCAGCAGATCTTTGGTTTTCGGGCTTTCAACAGCGAAGTCCTGAACCACGACCAGACGGTCGGTACGCACGAGTTCAGCAAGGATGGAGCGCAGAGCTGCGCGGTACATCTTCTTGTTGAGCTTCTGCGAGTGATCCTGCGGACGAGCTGCGAAAGTGGTACCGCCGCCACGCCAGATTGGGCTACGGATAGTACCGGCACGAGCACGGCCAGTACCTTTCTGACGCCAAGGGCGCTTACCGCCACCACGAACGTCGGAACGGGTCTTTTGCTGCTTGCTACCTTGACGGCCGCCGGCCATGTAGGCCACGACTGCTTGGTGAACCAGCGTCTCGTTGAATTCGCCGCCAAATGTCAGTTCGGAAACTTCGATCGCTTGAGCGTCATTTACATTTAATTGCATGTCAGCTTCCCCTTAACCGCGAGCCTTGGCCGCTGGACGTACAACCAGGTTGCCGCCAGTAGCGCCAGGAACAGCACCCTTGACCAACAACAGATTGCGTTCAGCGTCGACGCGCACTACTTCGAGGGACTGCACGGTCACGCGCTCAGCGCCCATATGACCGGACATTTTCTTGCCCTTGAATACACGACCAGGAGTCTGGCACTGGCCAATAGAGCCCGGGACGCGGTGGGAAACGGAGTTACCGTGAGTGTTGTCTTGGCCACGGAAATTCCAACGCTTGATCGTACCCTGGAAGCCTTTACCCTTGGACTGACCGGTTACATCAACCAGTTGACCAGCGGCGAAGATTTCAGCGTTGATCAGATCGCCAGCCTGGTAGTCGCCGTCTTCGAGACGGAACTCCATGACAGTACGACCAGCTGCAACGTTTGCTTTAGCGAAGTGACCTGCTTGAGCAGCAGTCACGCGCGAAGCACGACGCTCGCCGACAGTGACTTGCACTGCACGATAGCCATCGGTTTCTTCAGTTTTGAACTGGGTGACGCGATTCGGCTCGATCTCAATGACCGTGACCGGAATGGAGACACCTTCTTCGGTGAAAATACGGGTCATACCGCATTTACGACCGACTACACCAATAGTCATGTTGTAAACCTCATGAGTGTACGGGGCTTTCACCCGCTATGGCCGCCCATTTCAGAGCGTTACACGACTAAGACCCAAGTCTTAGCCGAGGCTGATCTGTACTTCCACACCGGCCGCCAGATCGAGCTTCATAAGTGCATCAACGGTTTTATCCGTTGGCTGGACGATGTCCAGTACGCGCTTATGAGTACGGATCTCGTACTGGTCACGCGCGTCTTTGTTGACGTGCGGGGAGACCAGAACGGTGAACCGCTCTTTACGGGTAGGCAGTGGAATTGGACCACGCACTTGAGCACCAGTACGTTTCGCGGTTTCCACGATTTCCTGGGTGGATTGGTCGATCAGGCGATGGTCAAAAGCCTTCAACCTGATACGGATTTGCTGATTTTGCATTGGATTTCAGACTCCGGCTGCTATTCCCACCGGGCGCAATGCACCCGTTAAAAGGAGGCGCAATTCTATAGACGCCCCAGATAGGTGTCAACCCAATAAAAAAGCCCCCGCTGAGCGGGGGCTTTTCAAAGCATCGAAGCTATCTCAGAAGAGATGCTTACTCGATGATTTTAGCTACAACACCAGCACCAACGGTACGGCCGCCTTCACGAATAGCGAAGCGCAGACCGTCTTCCATTGCGATGGTCTTGATCAGGGTAACTTCCATCTGGATGTTATCGCCTGGCATTACCATTTCAACGCCTTCTGGCAGCTGGCAGTTACCAGTCACGTCAGTAGTACGGAAGTAGAACTGTGGACGGTAGCCTTTGAAGAACGGAGTGTGACGACCGCCTTCTTCCTTGCTCAGAACGTAAACTTCTGCGGTGAACTTGGTGTGCGGCTTAACCGAACCTGGCTTAACCAGAACCTGACCACGCTCAACGTCGTCACGCTTGGTGCCACGCAGCAGAACGCCGCAGTTCTCGCCAGCACGACCTTCGTCGAGCAGCTTGCGGAACATCTCAACACCGGTGCAGGTGGTGGTGGTGGTGTCACGCAGACCAACGATTTCCAGCGGATCTTGAACGCGAACGATACCGCGCTCGATACGACCAGTCACAACAGTACCGCGACCAGAGATCGAGAACACGTCTTCGATTGGCATCAGGAACGGCTTGTCGGTCAGACGAACTGGCTCTGGGATGTAGCTGTCCAGAGTTTCTACCAGCTTCTTAACAGCGGTAGTACCCATTTCGTTGTCGTCTTTGCCTTCCAGAGCCATACGAGCAGAACCGATGATGATCGGAGTGTCGTCGCCTGGGAAGTCGTAAGTGCTCAGCAGATCGCGCACTTCCATCTCAACCAGTTCCAGCAGCTCAGCGTCGTCTACCAGGTCAGCCTTGTTCAGGAAAACCACGATGTACGGAACGCCTACCTGACGGGACAGCAGGATGTGCTCACGGGTTTGTGGCATCGGACCATCAGCGGCCGAGCAAACCAGGATCGCGCCGTCCATCTGGGCAGCACCGGTGATCATGTTCTTCACATAGTCAGCGTGACCTGGGCAGTCAACGTGAGCGTAGTGACGGATCAGCGAGTTGTATTCAACGTGCGCGGTGTTGATGGTGATACCACGAGCTTTTTCTTCTGGTGCGCTGTCGATCTTGTCGAATTCAACTACGGCCGAACCGAAAACTTCGGAGCAGACGCGAGTCAGAGCAGCGGTCAGAGTGGTTTTACCGTGGTCAACGTGGCCGATGGTGCCAACGTTTACGTGCGGTAGGGAACGATCAAATTTTTCTTTAGCCACGACAATTAACTCCTTGCCTAAAGGACTGAATCAGCCTTGTTTTTTGGATACAGTTTCAGCGATGTGCGCCGGAGCTGTGTTGTATTTTTTGAATTCCATAGAGTAGCTTGCGCGACCCTGGGACATGGAGCGAACGTCGGTCGCATAACCGAACATCTCACCCAGCGGAACCTCGGCGCGAATCACTTTGCCGGAAACCGTGTCTTCCATACCCAAGATCATGCCGCGACGACGGTTAAGGTCGCCCATGACATCACCCATATAGTCTTCAGGTGTAACAACTTCTACCGCCATGATTGGCTCAAGCAACTCACCACCGCCCTTCTGGGCCAGTTGCTTGGTTGCCATGGAAGCAGCCACCTTAAACGCCATCTCGTTGGAGTCGACGTCGTGGTAAGAACCGTCAAAAACGGTTGCTTTCAGGCCGATCAGCGGATAGCCGGCAACAACACCGTTCTTCATCTGCTCTTCGATACCCTTCTGGATAGCAGGGATGTATTCCTTAGGAACAACACCACCCACTACTTCGTTCAAGAATTGCAGACCTTCCTGACCTTCGTCAGCAGGAGCAAAACGGATCCAGCAGTGACCGAACTGACCACGACCGCCGGACTGACGAACGAACTTGCCTTCGATTTCACAGTTCTTCGTGATGCGCTCACGATAGGAAACCTGAGGCTTACCGATGTTGGCTTCGACGTTGAACTCACGGCGCATCCGGTCAACCAGGATGTCCAGGTGCAGCTCGCCCATGCCGGAGATGATCGTTTGACCAGTCTCTTCATCAGTCTTGACGCGGAAAGATGGATCTTCCTGAGCAAGCTTGCCCAGAGCGATACCCATTTTTTCCTGGTCATCCTTGGTCTTAGGCTCTACGGCAACCGAAATAACCGGCTCCGGGAAGTCCATGCGAACCAGGATGATTGGCTTGGCAGCGTCGCACAAAGTCTCACCAGTGGTGACGTCCTTCATGCCGATCAGGGCCGCGATGTCACCAGCGCGAACTTCCTTGATCTCTTCACGGGCGTTTGCGTGCATCTGCACCATACGACCCACGCGCTCTTTCTTGCCTTTAACCGAGTTGATCACGCCGTCGCCGGATGCCAACACGCCCGAGTAAACGCGGACGAAGGTCAAGGTACCCACGAATGGGTCGGTAGCGATCTTGAACGCCAGGGCCGAGAACGGCTCGCTGTCGTCAGCATGACGCTCCATCTCTTCTTCCTCGTTATCAGGGTTGGAACCCTTGATAGCAGGAATGTCGGTTGGAGCAGGCAGGAAGTCGATAACGGCGTCGAGAACCAGGGGAACACCCTTGTTCTTGAAGGAAGAACCGCAAACAGCCAGGACGATTTCGCCAGCGATAGTACGCTGACGCAGAGCGGCCTTGATTTCCGCGTTGGTGAGTTCTTCACCTTCGAGGTACTTGTTCATCAGCTCTTCGCTGGCTTCGGCAGCAGCCTCAACCATGTTGTTGCGCCACTCGTCAGCCAGCTCTTGAAGCTCGGCAGGGATAGGCTTGCGAACAGGAACCATGCCTTTGTCAGCGTCATTCCAGTAAACAGCTTCCATGTTGATCAGATCGATCTGACCCTGGAAGTTGTCTTCGGAACCGATAGCCAATTGGATTGGCACCGGAGTGTGACCCAGACGCTGCTTGATCTGACCGATCACGCGCAGGAAGTTGGCGCCAGCACGGTCCATCTTGTTTACGTAAACAAGACGTGGAACGCCGTATTTGTTGGCCTGACGCCATACGGTCTCCGACTGAGGCTCAACACCCGAGGTACCACAGAACACAACGACAGCGCCGTCGAGTACGCGCAGGGAACGTTCAACTTCAATAGTGAAGTCTACGTGGCCTGGGGTATCGATTACGTTGAAGCGGTGCTCGTCTTTGTACTGCTTCTCGGAACCTTTCCAGAAGGCGGTAATGGCAGCAGAAGTAATGGTAATACCACGCTCCTGCTCCTGAACCATCCAGTCTGTGGTCGCGGCGCCATCATGCACCTCGCCCATTTTGTGACTTTTGCCGGTGTAAAACAGTACGCGCTCGGTGGTGGTGGTTTTACCAGCATCCACGTGAGCGACGATACCGATGTTACGGTAGCGGCTAATCGGAGTAGTACGAGCCATAAAGCCCTCGCAAAATTAGTGAAGCTAAAATTAGAAGCGGTAGTGCGAGAAAGCTTTGTTAGCTTCAGCCATACGGTGCACGTCTTCACGCTTCTTAACAGCAGCACCTTTACCTTCGGCAGCGTCCAACAGTTCGCCAGCCAAACGCAGAGCCATAGACTTCTCGCCGCGCTTACGGGCGAAGTCTACCAACCAGCGCATTGCCAGAGCGTTACGACGGGACGGACGAACTTCAACCGGAACCTGGTAAGTAGCACCGCCTACACGGCGCGACTTCACTTCGACCAGCGGAGCGATGGCGTCGAGAGCTTTCTCGAAGATTTCCAGGGGGTCGCTGTTCTTGCGTTCTTTAACCTTTTCCAGCGCGCCATAAACGATACGCTCGGCAACGGCTTTCTTGCCGCTTTCCATCACGTGGTTCATGAACTTGGCCAGAATTTGGCTTCCGTATTTTGGATCGTCAAGCACTTCGCGCTTGGCTGCTACGCGTCTTCTTGGCATGGATAAGCCCTCAAACGGTCTTCAGGTTCGCTCGGAATCGGTGCCCTTTCGGGACGCCTCCGACCTTACTCTTATCGACTCAGAAAATAAGATGATTCAGTTTTACAAAAAGCCGCTACTACTTAGGCTTCTTGGTACCGTACTTCGAACGACCCTGGTTACGACCTTTAACGCCGGAAGTATCCAAGGAACCGCGTACGGTGTGGTAACGAACACCTGGCAAGTCTTTTACACGACCGCCGCGGATCAGTACCACGCTGTGCTCTTGCAGGTTGTGGCCTTCACCACCGATGTACGAGGAAACCTCGAAACCGTTGGTCAGACGCACACGGCATACTTTACGCAGTGCCGAGTTAGGTTTTTTCGGCGTGGTGGTATACACACGGGTGCATACGCCACGACGTTGCGGGCAGTTCTGCAGCGCAGGTACGTCGGATTTCTCGACGATACGCTTACGCGGCTGACGTACCAGCTGGTTGATAGTTGCCATCTACTAGCTCCACTGTTGTCTTGCGACGCTATTGTCTTGCAAGAAAAGCAAAATGGCAGGAACGCATTCCCGCCAAATTTAGGGGTACAAGAGTCTAAAGAGGATCTTGCCCCCAGTCAAGGCAAGGCCCCGACCTCCCCTTCCATCGAACCGGGGCAAAAATGCCTCGATCCGACGAATGGGGGCTGCCAGGGCCCAGACTTATTTATCGCAGAACTCAGTTACCGCTAGAGTTCAGCGCTTCGGTCAGTGCAGCTTCCACTTCACTGGCGCTAACGCGCAGCGGCTTGTCAGCATCACGGCGACGCTTACGCTCGCTGTGGTATGCCAAACCGGTACCCGCCGGGATCAGACGACCCACGACCACGTTTTCTTTCAGGCCGCGCAGGTAATCGCGCTTGCCGGTTACCGCTGCTTCGGTCAGTACGCGAGTGGTCTCCTGGAAGGAGGCCGCCGAGATGAACGACTCAGTCGACAACGACGCCTTGGTGATACCCAGCAACACGCGAGTGAACTTGGCGACGAACTTGTCTTCGGCTGCCAGCTTCTCGTTCTCTACCAGTACGTGAGTCAGTTCCATCTGGTCGCCCTTGATGAAGCTGGAATCGCCGGACTCGGAGATCTCAACTTTACGCAGCATCTGACGCAGGATGGTCTCGATGTGCTTATCGTTGATCTTCACGCCTTGCAGGCGGTAAACGTCCTGGATCTCGTTGACGATGTACTTGGCGAGCGCACTCACACCCAGCAGACGCAGGATGTCGTGTGGATCGCTCGGACCGTCGGAGATAACTTCGCCGCGGTTTACCTGCTCGCCTTCGAACACGTTCAGGTGACGCCACTTCGGAATCAGCTCTTCATACGGATCGCTACCGTCGTTCGGGGTAATGACCAGACGGCGCTTGCCCTTGGTCTCTTTACCGAACGCGATGGTGCCGCTGACTTCAGCCAGAATCGACGCTTCCTTCGGACGACGAGCTTCGAACAAGTCGGCAACACGCGGCAGACCACCGGTGATGTCACGGGTCTTCGAAGTTTCTTGCGGGATACGCGCGATAACATCACCGATCGCGATCTTCGCACCATCCGCTACACCGACCAGGGCGTTGGCTGGCAGGAAGTACTGAGCGATTACGTCAGTGCCTGGCAGCAACAGATCCTTGCCGTTGTCATCAACCATCTTCACGGCAGGACGGATGTCTTTACCGGCAGCTGGACGATCTTTCGGATCGAGAACTTCAATGTTGGTCATACCGGTCAATTCGTCAGTCTGACGCTTGATCGTGATGCCTTCTTCCATGCCCACGTAGGTCACGGTACCTTTCATTTCGGTAACGATCGGGTGAGTGTGCGGGTCCCACTTGGCCACGATTGCGCCAGCGTCGACCTTGTCACCTTCTTTAACCGAAATCACAGCACCGTACGGCAGCTTGTAGCGCTCACGCTCACGACCGAAGTCATCAGCGATTGCCAGCTCACCGGAACGGGAAACGGCAACCAGGTGGCCATCCACTCGCTCAACGTGTTTCAGGTTGTGCAGACGGACGGTACCGCCATTTTTCACCTGAACGCTGTCAGCTGCGGAGGTCCGGCTTGCCGCACCACCGATGTGGAACGTACGCATCGTCAACTGGGTACCCGGCTCACCGATGGACTGGGCAGCGATTACGCCAACCGACTCACCGATGTTCACCTGGTGACCACGAGCCAGGTCGCGGCCGTAGCACTTGGCGCAAATGCCATAGCGGGTTTCACAGCTGATCGGCGAACGAACGATCACTTCGTCGATGCTGTTGAGTTCGATGAACTCGACCCACTTCTCATCAACCAGAGTGCCGGCAGGAACGATAACTTCCTCGGTACCCGGCTTGAATACGTCACGGGCAATAACACGACCCAATACGCGCTCACCCAGCGGCTCTACAACGTCACCGCCTTCAATGTGCGGAGTCATCAGCAGGCCATGCTCGGTGCCGCAATCGATCTCGGTTACAACCAGATCTTGTGCAACGTCTACCAGACGACGAGTCAGGTAACCGGAGTTAGCCGTTTTCAACGCGGTATCCGCCAGACCTTTACGAGCACCGTGAGTGGAGATGAAGTACTGAAGTACGCTCAAACCTTCACGGAAGTTCGCAGTAATCGGCGTTTCAATGATGGAACCGTCCGGCTTGGCCATCAGGCCACGCATACCGGCGAGCTGACGGATCTGCGCAGCAGAACCCCGTGCGCCCGAGTCGGCCATCATGTACATCGAGTTGAAGGACTCTTGCTCAACTTCGTCGCCGTGACGGTCGATGACTTTCTCTTTCGAGAGGTTGGCCATCATCGCCTTGGAAACTTCGTCGTTCGCCTTGGACCAAAGGTCGATCACCTTGTTGTACTTCTCGCCCTGGGTTACCAGGCCGGACGCATACTGGCTCTCGATTTCTTTCACTTCGTCGGTGGCGGCACCGATGATGCGGGCTTTTTCATCCGGGATAACGAAGTCGTTAACACCGATGGAAACGCCGGAAATGGTCGAATAAGCAAAACCGGTGTACATCAACTGGTCGGCGAAGATAACGGTCTCTTTCAAACCAACCACGCGGTAGCACTGGTTGATCAGCTTGGAGATCGCCTTTTTCTTCATCGGCAGGTTGACGACGTCGTACGACAGACCTTTTGGCACAACTTGATACAACAGCGCACGGCCGACAGTGGTGTCGACGATACGGGTGTTGGTCACGCTGCCGCCGTCACGGTCGTTGACGGTTTCGTTGATCCGCACTTTGACCTTGGCATGCAGCGCGGCTTCGCCGGCACGGAACACACGGTCAACTTCTTGCAGGTCAGCGAACACACGACCTTCGCCCTTGGCGTTGATCGCTTCACGAGTCATGTAGTACAGACCCAATACAACGTCCTGCGACGGAACGATGATTGGCTCACCGTTGGCTGGCGACAGAATGTTGTTGGTCGACATCATCAACGCACGCGCTTCCAACTGGGCTTCCAGTGTCAGCGGTACGTGCACGGCCATTTGGTCGCCGTCGAAGTCGGCGTTGTACGCAGCACAGACCAGAGGGTGCAGCTGGATAGCCTTGCCTTCGATCAGTACCGGTTCAAACGCCTGGATACCCAGACGGTGAAGGGTCGGTGCACGGTTGAGGAGAACCGGGTGTTCGCGAATCACTTCAGCGAGAACGTCCCAAACCTCTGGCAGTTCGCGCTCGACCATTTTCTTGGCCGCTTTGATGGTGGTCGCGAGACCGCGCATTTCCAGCTTGCCGAAGATGAACGGCTTGAACAGCTCGAGAGCCATCTTCTTAGGCAGACCGCACTGGTGCAGGCGCAGGGTCGGGCCTACGGTAATTACCGAACGACCGGAGTAGTCAACACGCTTACCGAGCAAGTTCTGACGGAAACGACCTTGCTTACCCTTGATCATGTCAGCCAAGGATTTCAGAGGACGCTTGTTGGAACCGGTGATAGCGCGGCCACGACGACCGTTGTCGAGCAGGGCATCGACAGCTTCCTGCAACATACGCTTTTCGTTGCGCACGATGATGTCCGGAGCGGACAGATCAAGCAGGCGCTTCAAGCGGTTGTTACGGTTGATCACGCGGCGGTACAGGTCGTTGAGGTCGGACGTTGCGAAACGGCCACCATCCAACGGTACCAGCGGACGCAGGTCTGGCGGCAGAACCGGCAGAACGGTCAGCACCATCCACTCTGGCAAGTTACCGGAGCCTTGGAAGGCTTCCATCAACTTCAGACGCTTGGACAGCTTCTTGATCTTGGTTTCAGAGTTGGTTTGCGGAATTTCTTCACGCAGACGACCAATCTCGTGCTCCAGGTCGATAGCGTGCAGCAGTTCGCGGACAGCTTCGGCACCCATGCGGGCATCGAAATCGTCGCCGAACTCTTCCAGCGCTTCGAAGTACTGCTCGTCGTTCAGCAGCTGACCTTTTTCAAGGGTGGTCATGCCTGGATCGATAACGACATAGCTCTCGAAGTAGAGAACGCGCTCGATATCACGCAGGGTCATGTCCATCAGCAAGCCGATACGGGACGGCAGCGATTTCAGGAACCAGATGTGGGCAACCGGCGAAGCCAGTTCGATGTGCGCCATGCGCTCACGACGAACTTTGGCCAGCGCAACTTCAACGCCGCACTTCTCGCAGATCACACCACGGTGCTTCAAGCGCTTGTACTTACCGCACAGGCACTCGTAATCCTTTACCGGGCCAAAGATCTTGGCGCAGAACAGGCCGTCACGCTCGGGTTTGAACGTACGGTAGTTGATGGTTTCCGGTTTTTTAACTTCACCGAACGACCACGAACGGATCATCTCAGGCGATGCCAACCCAATACGGATGGCGTCGAACTCTTCGACTTGACCCTGGTTTTTCAGCAAATTCAGTAGGTCTTTCAAGGCCTTTCCTCCTGGCGGAGCAGAGAGCGGGCTAAACGGCCCCGCTCTCGATTCGCGTCACGTGTTATTCGGTTTCCAGATCGATATCGATGCCGAGGGAACGAATTTCTTTGATCAACACGTTGAAGGACTCGGGCATGCCCGGCTCCATACGGTGATCGCCGTCCACGATGTTTTTGTACATCTTGGTCCGACCGTTCACATCGTCCGACTTCACTGTGAGCATTTCTTGCAGAGTGTAAGCAGCACCGTATGCTTCCAGTGCCCAGACCTCCATCTCCCCGAAACGCTGACCACCGAACTGAGCCTTACCACCCAGCGGCTGCTGGGTAACCAGGCTGTACGAACCGGTAGAACGAGCGTGCATCTTGTCGTCTACCAAGTGGTTCAGCTTCAGCATGTACATGTAGCCAACAGTAACCGGGCGCTCGAACTTGTTGCCGGTACGACCGTCGAACAGCTGCATCTGGCCGCTTTCTGGCAGGTCTGCCAGTTTCAGCATGGCCTTGATTTCGCTTTCCTTGGCACCGTCGAACACCGGGGTAGCCATTGGAACGCCGCCGCGCAGGTTCTTCGCCAGATCCAGGATTTCCTGGTCGGAGAAGGTGTCCAGCTCTTCGTTGCGACCGCCGATCTCGTTGTAGATCTCGTGCAGGAACTTACGCAGGTCAGCGACCTTGCGTTGCTCTTCGATCATACGATTGATCTTCTCGCCCAGACCTTTGGCCGCGAGGCCCAGGTGAGTTTCGAGGATCTGACCAACGTTCATACGCGAAGGTACGCCCAACGGGTTGAGGACGACGTCGACCGGGGTGCCATTGGCATCGTGCGGCATGTCTTCAACCGGCATGATCACAGAGACCACACCCTTGTTACCGTGACGACCGGCCATCTTGTCGCCCGGCTGGATGCGGCGACGGATTGCCAGGTAAACCTTGACGATTTTCAGCACGCCTGGAGCCAGGTCATCGCCCTGCTGCAGTTTGCGCTTCTTGTCTTCGAACTTGTCGTCCAACAGACGGCGACGATCAACGATGTAGGCCTGAGCCTTCTCGAGCTGCTCGTTCAGAGCATCTTCAGCCATGCGCAGTTTGAACCACTGGCCGTGCTCAAGACCGTCGAGAACTTCATCGGTGATGTCCTGACCTTTCTTCAGACCTGCGCCACCTTCGGCCTTGTGGCCTACCAGAGCGGAACGCAGACGTTCGAAGGTCGCGCCTTCAACGATGCGGAACTCTTCGTTCAGGTCCTTACGGATCTCGTCGAGTTGAGTCTTCTCGATGGACAGTGCACGAGCATCACGCTCAACACCGTCACGGGTGAAGACTTGTACGTCGATGACAGTACCTTTGGTGCCGGTAGGCACACGCAGGGAGGTGTCTTTAACGTCGCTGGCTTTTTCACCGAAGATGGCACGCAGCAGCTTCTCTTCCGGAGTCAGCTGAGTCTCGCCTTTCGGAGTGACCTTACCAACCAGGATGTCGCCTGCGCCAACTTCAGCACCTACGTAAACGATACCGGCTTCGTCCAGCTTGTTCAGTGCAGCTTCACCCACGTTCGGGATGTCCGCAGTGATCTCTTCTGGCCCAAGCTTGGTGTCACGAGCCACACAGGTCAGTTCCTGAATGTGGATCGTGGTGAAGCGGTCTTCTTGAACAACACGCTCGGACAGGCAGATGGAGTCTTCGAAGTTGAAGCCGTTCCACGCCATGAACGCGATACGCATGTTCTGACCCAGAGCCAGCTCACCCATGTCGGTGGACGGGCCGTCAGCCATGATGTCGCTACGCTGAACGCGATCACCCTTGCTCACCAGCGGACGCTGGTTGATGCAGGTGTTCTGGTTCGAGCGGGTGTACTTGGTCAGGTTGTAGATGTCGACACCAGCTTCGCCGGTTTCAACTTCGTCATCAGCAACACGAACCACGATACGGCTGGCATCAACGGAGTCGATCACGCCACCACGACGCGCCACGACGCAAACGCCGGAGTCACGCGCTACGTTACGCTCCATGCCGGTACCTACCAGCGGCTTGTCAGCACGCAGGGTGGGTACAGCTTGACGCTGCATGTTGGAACCCATCAACGCACGGTTGGCGTCGTCGTGCTCCAGGAACGGGATCAACGACGCTGCAACCGAAACTACCTGCTTCGGCGAAACGTCCATCAAGGTGACGTCTTCCGGCGCCTTGACGGTGAACTCATTCAAGTGACGAACAGCTACCAGCTCATCGATCAGGACTTTCTTGTCACTCATCGTGGCCGAGGCCTGAGCGATCACGTGATCAGCTTCTTCAATGGCGGACAGGAAAACGATTTCGTCGGTGACCAGAGCGTCCTTAACCACACGGTACGGGCTCTCGAGGAAGCCGTACTGGTTGGTGCGCGCGTACGCAGCCAAGGAGTTGATCAGACCGATGTTCGGACCTTCCGGCGTTTCGATCGGGCAAACACGACCGTAGTGCGTCGGGTGTACGTCACGAACCTCAAAGCCTGCACGCTCACGGGTCAGACCACCCGGGCCCAGTGCGGATACACGGCGCTTGTGGGTGATCTCGGAGAGCGGGTTGTTCTGGTCCATGAACTGCGAGAGCTGGCTGGAACCGAAGAACTCTTTCACCGCCGCAGCCACTGGCTTGGCGTTGATCAGGTCTTGCGGCATCAGGCCTTCGCTTTCAGCCATCGACAGACGCTCTTTGACCGCACGCTCAACACGCACCAGGCCAACGCGGAACTGGTTCTCGGCCATTTCGCCTACGCAGCGAACGCGACGGTTACCCAAGTGGTCGATGTCGTCGACGATGCCTTTGCCGTTACGGATGTCGACCAGGGTCTTCAGGACCGCAACAATGTCTTCCTTGCACAGTACGCCCGAACCTTCGATCTCGGTGCGACCGATACGACGGTTGAACTTCATCCGGCCGACCGCAGACAGGTCATAGCGCTCAGGGCTGAAGAACAGGTTGTTGAACAGGGTTTCGGCAGCGTCTTTGGTCGGTGGCTCACCAGGACGCATCATGCGATAGATCTCGACCAGCGCTTCCAATTGGTTGCTGGTGGAGTCGATCTTCAGAGTATCGGAGATGAACGGACCGCAGTCGATATCGTTGGTGTACAGAGTCTCGATGCGAACAACCTGAGCCTTGGCGATCTTGGCCAGGATCTCGGTGTTCAGCTCGGTGTTGCACTCAGCCAGGATTTCGCCTGTAGCCGGGTGAACGATGACCTTGGCGGTGGTGCGACCCAGAACGTAGTCCAGAGGCACTTCCAGCTCTTTGATACCGGCTTTTTCGATCTGGTTGATGTGGCGCGCAGTGATACGGCGACCAGCCTCAACAATAACCTTGCCCTTCTCGTCCTGGATATCCAGAACGGCAATTTCACCACGCAGGCGCGAAGGCACCAATTCCAGGCTGAGGGTTTCACCCTTCAGGCTGAATACGTTGGTGGTGTAGAAGGCATCCAGCACTTGCTCAGTGGTATAACCGAGTGCGCGCAGCAGTACCGAGGCCGGCAGCTTGCGACGACGGTCGATACGCACGAACACGCAGTCTTTCGGGTCGAACTCGAAGTCCAACCACGAACCGCGGTACGGAATGATCCGCGCGGAGTACAGGAGCTTACCGGAGCTGTGCGTCTTGCCGCGGTCGTGGTCAAAGAACACGCCCGGGGAACGGTGCAGCTGGGAAACGATTACACGCTCGGTACCGTTGATTACGAAGGTACCGTTTTCAGTCATCAATGGGATTTCGCCCATGTAGACTTCTTGCTCTTTGATGTCCTTGATCGCTTTGTTCGACGATTCTTTATCGAAAATGATCAGGCGGACTTTTACCCGCAACGGTACGGCGTACGTAACACCGCGCAACACGCATTCTTTGACATCAAATGCCGGTTCGCCCAGGCGATAACCGACGTACTCCAGCGCAGCATTGCCGGAGTAGCTGATGATCGGGAAAACGGATTTGAAGGCCGCATGCAGGCCCACGTCGCGGAACTGATCTTTGGTCGCTCCCGCCTGCAAGAATTCACGATACGAATCCAGCTGGATAGCCAGAAGGTACGGGACATCCATGACGTCCGGCAACTTGCTAAAGTCCTTGCGGATACGTTTTTTCTCAGTATATGAGTAAGCCATCAGCGTTCCCCAGCTTGGTCACCTGCTTGTTTGGCCCCTCCGACGGGAGCAGCCAGAAAATCTTGCAAACCCCATGGTTTGCACCACCGCATCGGGTGGCTACAGCGCGTTAATGGCGGCGACCGAGTCGACAGCCAAGAACGGAAAAAGGCCGGTGGCAAGAGCCACCAGCCATCAGCCTTCAGCTTAACGCTTGGGCTGGAGACGCAAGGTCGATGCTTACTTCAGCTCGACTTTAGCGCCTGCTTCTTCCAGTACTGCTTTGGCTTTGTCAGCTGCGTCTTTGGCAACAGCTTCCAGAACCATGGCAGGAGCGCCGTCAACTACAGCCTTGGCTTCTTTCAGGCCCAGACCGGTCAGTTCACGTACTGCCTTGATCACGTTTACTTTCTTCTCGCCAGCTTCGGTCAGCATGACGTTGAATTCGGTTTGCTCTTCAGCAACAGCAGCAACAGCGGCTGGGCCGGCGGAAGCAGCAGCAGCGGAAACGCCGAATTTTTCTTCGAAAGCTTTGATCAGCTCAACAACCTGCAGAACCGACATTTCAGCTACGGCGTTGAGGATATCTTCTTGGGAGATAGACATTACTGTATTTCCTGAATTGGGGGACGGCCTACGCGGCCATCGAAATAAACAAAAATACGCGAGAGAAGTCGCTCAGCCTTAGGCTGCGGCAGCTTCTTTTTGCTCGCGAACTGCAGCCAGAGTACGAGCCAGCTTGCTGGTAGCGCCTTGAATCACGCTCATCAGCTGCGAAATGGCTTCGTCGCGGGTCGGCAGTGTTGCCAGTACGTCGATTTGGTTAGCTGCGAGGAACTTGCCCTCGAACGCAGCTGCCTTGATCTCGAACTTATCCTGACTCTTGGCAAACTCTTTGAACAAACGGGCAGCAGCGCCTGGATGCTCTTTGGAGAAAGCGATCAGAGTCGGGCCGGTGAACACGTCGTTGAGAACACTGTATTCAGTGTCAGCAACAGCGCGCTTGAGCAGGGTGTTACGTACAACACGTACGTATACGCCAGCTTCACGAGCCTCTTTACGGAGTCCGGTCATAGCGCCTACTGTCACACCACGGGCATCAGCCACGACAGCGGACAGAGCAGCTTTGGCAGCCTCGTTGACTTCAGCGACGATGGCCTTCTTGTCTTCGAGATTAATTGCCACGGGTTTAACTCCTGCTTGTTACCGTTTCATCTGGCCGAAGCCGGATGTCGTTTTGGTGTCTGATTCGGTAAGGAACCGGGAGCACCATCTGCGTAGGCTTGTGGTTTAAGACTTGCGCCGCCTACGGTCTTGGATAGCCCCCGCCAGGCAGGGACCCCAATTTTTTCAATTGACGCAGTCTCCTGCGCCAATCTGTGTCTTATACGTCCAGCGAGCCTTGGTCGATGACCAGACCTGGGCCCATAGTGGTGCTCAGGGTTACGCGCTTAACGTAGATACCTTTCGAGGAAGCCGGCTTGATACGCTTCAGATCAGCGATCAGGGCTTCAACGTTTTCCTTCAGCTTGACGGCATCAAAGCCGACTTTGCCAACGGAGGTGTGAATGATGCCGTTTTTGTCGGTGCGATAACGAACCTGACCAGCCTTGGCGTTTTTAACCGCGGTGGCTACGTCTGGAGTTACGGTACCAACCTTAGGGTTAGGCATCAGGCCGCGTGGACCGAGGATCTGACCCAACTGACCTACAACGCGCATTGCATCCGGGGAAGCAATAACTACGTCATAGTTCAGGTCGCCGCCTTTCATTTCGGCAGCCAGGTCGTCCATGCCAACGCGATCAGCGCCAGCGGCCAGAGCAGCTTCAGCTGCCGGACCCTGGGTGAACACAGCAACACGTACAGTCTTGCCAGTACCGTGTGGCAGCACAGTTGCGCTACGAACGACCTGGTCGGATTTACGCGGGTCAACACCCAAGTTTACAGCAACGTCAACAGACTCGCTGAACTTGACAGTCGACAGCTCGGTCAGCAGGGCAGCGGCGTCTACAAAGCTGTAGGCCTTGCCTGCTTCGATTTTGCCGGCGATAGCCTTTTGGCGCTTGGTCAGCTTAGCCATTACACACCCTCCACGTTAAGGCCCATGCTACGAGCAGAACCGGCGATGGTACGCACGGCTGCATCCATATCAGCTGCAGTCAGATCCGCGTTTTTGGTTTTCGCGATTTCTTCCAGCTGAGCACGAGTAACAGTGCCGACTTTAACGGTGTTAGGACGAGCGGAACCGCTAGTCAGACCAGCAGCTTTCTTCAACAGAACCGAAGCCGGGGTCGACTTGGTTTCGAAAGTGAAGCTACGGTCGCTGTATACAGTGATGATCACTGGAGTCGGCAGACCTGGCTCAAGACCCTGAGTACGGGCGTTGAAGGCCTTGCAGAATTCCATGATGTTCACGCCGTGTTGACCCAGAGCTGGACCGACGGGTGGGCTAGGGTTGGCCTGAGCGGCCTTCACTTGCAGCTTGATGTAAGCGGTAATCTTCTTGGCCATGAGGCACTCCAATTACGGGTTCAAACGCCTCGAAAGGCTCCCCGGTTACTTGCGCGTTTATCCCAGTGACGACAAAACCCCACAGCCTAAGGCTGCGGGGTTGGGATGCTTGCTCAGCTAGACCTTCTCGACCTGGCTGAACTCCAGCTCTACCGGAGTAGAGCGACC
This sequence comes from Pseudomonas sp. R19M, assembly GCF_050312585.1. Lineage (NCBI taxonomy): Bacteria > Pseudomonadati > Pseudomonadota > Gammaproteobacteria > Pseudomonadales > Pseudomonadaceae > Pseudomonas > Pseudomonas sp. R19M. Next base: position 3,897 of record NZ_JBNPJV010000105.1, on the reverse strand, counting down.
GAAAATGAGCACTGCCACTTGGATCCGGCTCTTCTCGTAGTTAACTTCTTCGACCGTACCGTTGAAATCAGCAAACGGACCGTCTGTGACACGAACAACCTCACCCGGCTCGAAGAGAGTCTTCGGCTTAGGCTTGTCACTACCATCAGCAACACGACGCAGAATCGCTTCCGCCTCTTTGTCAGTGATAGGAGCAGGCTTATCAGCAGTACCGCCAATGAAGCCCATGACACGAGGAGTATCCTTGACCAAGTGCCAAGTACCTTCATTCATGTCCATCTGAACCAGCACATAGCCAGGGAAGAACTTGCGCTCGCTCTTACGCTTCTGGCCATTCCGCATTTCAACCACTTCTTCAGTGGGAACCAGAATTTCGCCGAAGCCATCTTCCATGCCTGCAAGCTTTACGCGCTCCAGCAAAGAGCGCATAACATGCTTCTCGTAACCCGAGTAAGCATGCACAACGTACCAACGCTTAGCCACGGGACACCCTTAGCCAACAATCAAGGAAACAAGCCAGCCGAGCAGGGAATCAAGCCCCCACAACAGCAACGCCATAACCAGAACAACAGCCACAACGATCAACGTGGTCTGCGTGGTTTCTTGGCGAGTCGGCCAAACGACTTTACGAATTTCGGTGCGCGCTTCCTTTACCAGGACTGCGAAAGACTTGCCTTTGGCAGTCTGCAGGCCTACAAAGGCAGCTACAGCAGCAAGAGCAAGCAAAGCAAGTACGCGGTACAGGATCGGCGAAGCAGAATAGTACTGATTGCCAACAACGCCTACGACCACCAAAGCGACTACAGCGAGCCACTTGACCAGATCGAAACGAGAGCTTTGAGCTTCAGCCTTAGGAGTCATCTATGAAGATCCTGTGAAAAGAAAGCCAGACACACCACGTGAATCTGGCAGGTCAGGAGGGAATCGAACCCCCAACCTACGGTTTTGGAGACCGTCGCTCTGCCAATTGAGCTACTGACCTAAAACAAAATCAGGCCGACCATTATGCAGACCTGAAAAAGACTTTACAACAACCAACCCCAAGAGACTTGAAAACACCCTGACAACCAAGCCAGAAACAACGCAATCAAGCCGAGATAAGCTGTTAAAACAAAGGCAGATATTTTCATATCTGCCTTGTTATATGGAGCTCTTGAGCGGATTTGAACCGCTGACCTCACCCTTACCAAGGGTGTGCTCTACCAACTGAGCTACAAGAGCGAAACACCTTGCACAACCTGCAAACTTGGAGCGGGTAGCGGGAATCGAACCCGCATCATCAGCTTGGAAGGCTGAGGTTCTACCACTAAACTATACCCGCGGAGCTTGCAGCTCACGCTAAAAATGGTGGAGGGGGAAGGATTCGAACCTTCGAAGTCGTAGACGTCAGATTTACAGTCTGATCCCTTTGGCCGCTCGGGAACCCCTCCTAAGCGAGCCGGCATTTTACATTACGCCGACCTTCTGTCAAGCATTTTCTCATTTAAAAATATGAGGTTAGCTGCGTTGACCTTCGCTTCACACTGTAGACCGTAAAGGTCTTCACTGCGAAGCGGGCGCCATTCTATGCAAACTATTCGAGACTTGCAACGCCTTCGCACAACATTATTTTATGTTTTAACTCATTGAATTCCTTAGCAAGGTTTTCAAAAGGCAGATCATCAGCCAGACGCCTGCTTTCCGGAGACACGCGAAGCCAGTAACCGAAAGCATCAGGAACGTTCAAGGTTTGGATCTTGGCCTTTATATCCAAGCTCATGAGGCGCTGCTCAAGCAACTGCGCCTGCCGCATATCTGAGAACCCGCCCACGTATAAGCAGGTATTTTGAGCCTCCTGAGCCTTGGCTCGATCACGACGGGCAACGCCATCGGAAGACTCACTCAGCAGACGAATATCTTGCTGAGACCCCTTATAAAGACTCAATGGAGTGACATCTTTCGCACGCAACGGAGCTTCTTGCTGATGCCAGACGTAGTAGAAGACATTGAGCACAAGCAAAAGCAAAAACAGCCAACGCATAAACACCTCAGGACAAAGGGCACGCCATAGCCAGGCCGACGAAAACCAGATCAGGAACGAGCCGCCCCTGCGGAACGACTTCCGCAACCAAGCCTGCATCCCCCCCCGTGAGGAACACCGAGAACTCATCCCCCCAATAACTTCGGGCAAGCTCAAGCTGAGTCAGCACAAACCCCCTTAACATCAGCGTACAACCTCGCTCAACCGCTTCCACGGTAGTACGACCGGGAGAGAGCTGCTCCAGCGCCTGCTCAGCAGCGGTATCGTCGTATCGAATCTTTCGCGTATGCGTGCGCAATTGACTGCGCATAAGGGGCATGCCCGGGCAGATGAAGCCCCCCAGGTGCTCACCATCGGCCGCAATAAAGTCCGCAGTCGCTGCGGTGCCGAAATCAAGTACCAGGCAAGCACTTGAGCCCAACTTGAATGCCCCAAGCATTGCCAACCAACGATCAAGCCCCAGTCGTTCAAACTCTTCATAGCCGTTACGCACCCCCGCCATTTCCCGCGCAGAAGCCGCACACGACACGCTGACGCCAAACACCCGCTCCAACACCTCCACCAGCTTATCGGTCTCCTCGACAGCTCGAACGCTCACTAGTCGGCACCGCGTTAGCGACAGATCTGGAAGTGAGAGCAGACTTTCAACCAATGAAGCGTCCGAGCCAACCACCCCCTCAGCCAAGACTCCCGCTTTATCCGGCCCAAGTACACGCCACTTGATGAAGCTATTCCCACAGTCGAGCTCAAGAATCATCACGCAACCTCAGGCTTAACTCACCACCGCTGTATGTTTTCTCGACACCATCAACACTCAGGCGCAATGCACCCTGGCGATCGATACCTAGCACCACCCCATCAATTTGGTTGACGCCCGCTATGAGAGACACAGCCCTACCCTGCCACAAATGATTTTGCTCCCATTCCTCCTGGAGAGCAGAGAAGCCAAGGCTTTTATGTCGGTCCAGATAGCCCTGCAACTGCAAACCCAACCTTGCAACCAAATGGTTGCGATCGACCGAAGACCCAGTCTCCAACTGAACCGACGTCCATTGCTGATCAACATCAGCCGCCTTCTGCATATTCACATTAATACCGATACCGAGCACAACGTGACAAATGTCAGCAGGATCCCCCACCAACTCAAGCAAAATACCGGCAATCTTTTTGTCTTCAACCAAAACATCGTTTGGCCATTTCAAGGCCGCACGCTGCACACCCGCCTCACGCAGGGCCTGCATGACCGCCAACCCCACAACCAGACTGAGGCCCTCCAACTGCCGCAGCCCGCCCTCAATGCGCAACACGAGGCTGTAATACAGATTCTGCGCGTATGGACTGACCCATTTACGACCACGCCTACCGCGCCCTGCGGTTTGCTGCTCGGCCAGCACCAGGAACGGCGCAGCGCTGCCGGCGTCAACAAGACGCAAAGCTTCAGCATTAGTGGAATCAACAGAGTCGGAAATGTAGACAGGCCATACAGTGGAGCCCGAATTCGCCGCAATTTCCTCGGCATTCAGGAACGCCAGCGGAGACGCGAGTTGATAGCCCCTGCCCCGGACTTTATGGATGGGCAGATTCAACTCAGCCTCAAGATGTTGAAGCTGTTTCCAAACAGCGCTGCGGCTTACGCCCAGAGCGGCCCCCAGAGCCTCACCAGAATGAAATCGGCCATCTTTTAGAAGTTCTAACAACGTCAACATGCACATATCGCCTCACGATGAGGCACGCATGATAGCCATGCGCAAAGCCATTGCATAGAAATGGCCGAACTCTAGCCTTCATCGGCCCCTACGCATTTTCGATCGCCCAAAACAAAACCCCATCTGCTTTCGCAAATGGGGTTTCGGAATTTAATCTTGACGATGACCTAC